>PWLT01000231.1 GCA_003558415.1 Hyphomicrobiales bacterium | reverse complement strand
GAAATAGAGATCGCCCAGAACCCCGTTGGTGATGTAGAGCTTGCGCCCGTTGATGACCCAGTGATTGCCGTCGCGGCGCGCGCGACTGCGGATGCCGCCGACATCGGAGCCCGCATCGGGTTCGGTCACGGCGACGGCAGTGATGGTCTCGCCGCTGATCACGCCGGGCATGTAGTGCACCAACTGCTCGGGCGTGCCGGCATTGGCCAGATGCGGCGAGGCCATGTCGGTATGCACCAGCACCGTCACCGCGAAGCCGCCGAAGCCCGAGCGCCCCAGCTCCTCGGCCAGGATCACCGTGGCCAGCGAGTCCATGCCCGCACCGCCATATTCTTCCGGGTATCGGATCCCCAGAAAGCCGAGCGTGCCCATCCGCTTGAGGATCTCGCGCGGCACATGTCCGGCTGTCTCCCATTCACCCGCGTGGGGGCGGATCTCCTCGTTCACGAAACGGCTGATCTGATCGCGAAACAGCCGGTGCTCGTGGCTCAGGGCAGGGGGGTCAATCATGGGAAGGCTCCTTGGGCTCGATCCGGGCAAGCAGCGTGCCCGCAGATACCGAACTGCCCGTGGGATGCGGCAGCTCGGCCAATATGCCGTCGCAGGGCGCGGTGAGGCTGTGAACCAGTTTCATCGCCTCGAACACCACCACAGGGTCGCCGCGGCGCACGGGGCTGCCCGGGGCAAGGGGCGTTTCGGTGACAAGGCCCGGCATCGGGGCGGTCAGATCGGTACCGGCATCGGTGCGGGGCGCGTGGGCGGCCTCGCCGTGGACAGCGGCGAAGCGCAACCCTGACTCGGAGAGGATGATCTCGCCCTGCGTGATCTCCAGCCGGACCAGCCGGCGACGGCCCCCGGCTTCGAAATCCAGCACATCATCGGCAAGGCTCGTGTACTGCGCGTGCAGCAGCGTGGTGCCCTCGGGGTCGGTGACGGAGAATGCGCCATCTTCCTGCGTCACCTGAAACGTCGTGACATCCACGGTCACGAAGGATGCGCCGTTGCGTCCGCAAGGCGCAGTCACACGCCAGTTGCCGAGCTGCGCCCAGGGCGCGGGGGCGGCGTTGCGCGCGGCGCGGTGCTGCACCAGCGCCAGTGCCGCGATGGCCGGCGCGTCAGGCAGCGCCGCTGGGGCTGCGCCGCGATCATGGCGGGCGATGAAATCGGTACTGAGCCTCGCGGCGGCAAAATCGGCGCTGGAGAGCAGGGAGAGCAATTCGGCGCGATTGGTGCTTATCCCCTCGATCCGCAGCGCCGCGAGCCCCTGGCGCAGCCGTGCGAGCGCCTCGGCCCGGTCGGCGCCGTGGGCGATCAGCTTGGCGATCATCGGGTCGTAATGGTGCGACAGGCTGCTGCCCGCCTCCACGGCGCTGTCGAGCCGCAGCCCCGGCAGATGCGGCAGCTGCCATTGCGTGACCCGTGTGCCGGCTCGCAGCTGAATCCGCGCCTCGATCGCCGCCCCGTCGAGCGCCAGTGCGTCCTGATCGAAGTTCAGCGCCGCACCCTGCGCGATCTCCAACTGCCAGCGCACGATATCGATTCCGGTGATCGCCTCGGTGACGGGGTGTTCCACCTGCAGGCGGGTGTTCATCTCGAGGAAGTGGAAGGCGCCGCTGGCCGGCTCGTACAGAAACTCCACCGTTCCCGCATTGCGGTATCCGACATGGCGTGCCAGGCGTATCGCGGCGTCGCAGATTTCATCGCGCAGCGGGGCGGGCAGGCGCGGCGCCGGGGCCTCTTCGATGACTTTCTGGTGCGCCGATTGCAGCGAACAGTCGCGCTCCCAAAGATGGCGCAGCCCGCCGTGATGGTCGGCCAGCACCTGCACCTCGACATGGCGCGCGCCGTCGAGACAGCGCTCAAGCAGGACACTGGCATCGCCGAAGGCGGACGCCGCCTCGCGCCGCGCCGAGTCCAGCGCGGCGGAGAACTCGCTGAGGTCATCCACCCGGCGGATACCGCGCCCGCCCCCTCCCGCGCTGGCCTTGATCAGCAGCGGCGTGCCAAGCCGGGCGGCCTCCGCGCTCAGGCGCGCATCGCTCTGATCGGCCCCGCGATAGCCGGGCAGGACCGGCACGCCCGCCGCCTCGGCTGCTGCCTTGGCAGAGGTCTTGTCGCCCATCGTTGCGATCACCTCGGCCGGCGGCCCGACAAAGATGAGCCCGGCCTCGTTCACCCGCCGCGCGAAACCGGCATTCTCGGACAGAAACCCGTAGCCCGGATGCACGGCCCCCGCACCCGCCAGTTGCGCCGCGGCGATCAGGCGCTCGGGGTCCAGATAGCTTTGCGCAGGGTCGGCGGGGCCGATGGGCAGGGCAATATCGGCCTCATGCACGAATCGCGCGTCGCGATCTGCTTCGGAATAGACCGCCGCGGCGCGTAGCCCCAGCGCATGCGCCGCGCGGATGATGCGCCGGGCGATCTCGCCGCGATTGGCGATCAGAACGGTGTCGAAGCGGCTCATTCCCCCCTCCAGGGTGGCCTGCGTTTGGCGAAGAAGGCGTCGATCCCCGCGCGCCCCTCTTCGCTTTCCCAGGCATCCGCCAGCCGCTGGGAGGTCAGCTCGACCCGCCCGGCCGGATCGGCCAGGGAGACATCCTCGATCAGACGCTTCGTGGCTGCCACGGCACCGGGCGCGGCCTGCAGATGCGCCGCCACTGCCGCGTCGACAGCCGCATCGAGTGTCTCCGACGGCACGCAGTCGTCCAGCAGCCCGATGCGCAAGGCCCGCTCCGCGTCGAAAAGCGCGCCCGAGAGCATGGTGGCGCGCGCCCGTGCCGGCCCGATGCGGTTGACCACATGCGGCGAGATGTTGGCCGGGATCAGCCCGAGCCGCACCTCGGTCAGCCCGAAGCGCGCCGTGTCCGCGCCGATCGCGAGATCGCACACCGACACCATGCCCACGCCGCCGCCATAGGCGGCCCCATGGATGCGCCCGATCAGGGGCTTGGGCAGCGCGGCGAGCGTCTCGAGCATATGCCCCAGCGCCGCGCTTTGCGCCACGCGCCCGGCGCGATCGAGCCCCAGCGTGTCGCGAAACCAGCCGATATCGCCCCCCGCGCAGAAACTGCGCCCCGCCGCCGCCAGCACCACCACCCGAACCGTCGGGTCGCGGCCCAGCAGCGCGGCGGCCTCGGACAGCTCGGCGATCATCGCCGCGTTGAGCGCGTTATGAGCCTGCGGCCGGTTGAGCGTGAGCCGCGCCACGCCGCGCGTGTCGGTCTCCAGCGTCAGGGTTTTGAAATTCATGCGCTCACATCCTGTATACGGGCGCGAAATGCGCGTCATCGGGAACCGAGGCGAGCAACGACAGGCACAGGCCCAGCACGTCGCGGGTCTGGCCGGGTTCGATGATGCCGTCATCCCACAGCCGCGAGGTGGCGTAATAGGGGTCGCTCTGCTCGGCATATTGCGCGCGGATCGCGGCCTCGGTCGCGGCCAGCTCGGCGGCATCGCTCGTCCCGCGCCCGCGTTGCAGTTCACACATGACATTGGCGGCGATATCCGCCGACATCGTCGCCACGCGCGCCGAGGGCCAGGCGAAAAGAAAGCTGGGCCGGAAGCCCCGCCCACACATGCCGTAGTTCCCGGCGCCGTAGGAGCCGCCGAGGATGACCGACAGCTTCGCCACCCGCGCATTCGCCATGGCCTGCACCATCTTAGCACTGTCCTTGGCGATGCCGCCGCGTTCGGCCGCAGAGCCGACCATGAACCCGGTGATGTTGTGCAGAAAGAGCAGCGGGATGCGCCGCTGGTCGCACAGTTCGATGAAATGCGCGGCCTTGAGCGAGGCGTCGGAATCGAGTGCCCCGTTATTGCCGATGATGCCGACCCGGCAGCCATGTATGGCCGCGAACGCACACACCACCGTTGCACCCCATTCGGGTTTGAACTCTCCCAGGGCGCTGTCATCGACGAGACGCGCCATGATCTCGCGGCAGTCATAGGGGGTCTTGGGGTCGGCGCTGACAATCCCCGGCAGCTCGCCCGGATCGAGGCGCGGCGGGCGTGCCGGGGAGGGGCGCCAGCCGCTGCGCGGGTTCGGAAGCTCGGACACCATGCGCCGCAGCAGCGCAATCGCCTCGGGCTCGGTGGCGACGCGATGATCCGCCACGCCGGAGACGGTGCTGTGCATCGCCGCGCCACCCAGCGTTTCGCCGTCGACATCCTCGTTGACGGCCACCTTGACGATGGAGGGGCCGCCCAGATGGATGCGGGCATTGCCCTCGACCATGATCACCTGATCCGACAGCGCCGGGATATAGG
>PWLT01000165.1 GCA_003558415.1 Hyphomicrobiales bacterium | reverse complement strand
TGCTCTCTTTCCTGGTGGCTGTGTGGCTGATCAAAAGATATGAGGGGATATTCTTGCATGCAAAGCCGGCTAATGCAGTCGCACCGGGCCTTGATCAGGCAAGCTCTTGAGAGAAACAGAGAAAGAGGGTAGCCTATGGCAAATGTTAGGCTGGTTCTACCCACTGACATACATGAACATAAGTATCAAGAGATGATATTTTAAAGTGGGAGAATGCTGGTGAAATTTATTTCCTGGGGCGATAAAGCCCTGGAACATGGGGTTTCAGGAGTAGTTGACTTAAATATACCCGGCAGTTATTTCACCACCAGAACAGGATGGTTGGGAGTACTGTGTCGGTTTCGAGATCTTGAGGTTGTGCTACCGAGGGTGGGATGCTGCCGGAAGCTTTAGATATGGCTAAGGAGCTATTAGAGCTTACCATCTACAGCCAGGAAATGGAAGGGAAACCAATTCCAGAAGCTTCTTCATAGCGGAGAAAAAGTATTCCTTACTGTTTATATTTAATCCGAAACCCTTCAATATTTGTTACAATTCCTTTTTGCTTATGAAGAAGTTTTTTGCAGCTGCCAGCTGAAGAGTTCCGCATATATGCTGCTACTGCCTGCTAACATGGTTTTAAGTCACCTTGTTCGACAGGGTCATATTTAATCTGATTATATCAGAAAGAATACATGCCCCGGGTAAATTTATCCAAGAATGTTTGTATGGCGGACTGCTTGCGAGGTTGTGTCGTTATATCTGTCTCCGCCAGGTTATTCATTTCTGGTTCGGCTAAATCTTCTGCTTCTGCGAGCCGAGACAATAAATTTGGCAGGGCCACATTAATTAATATTCCCATGGTTGTCTTCCGTAGATTAACCAGAATAAATTGCTGATATTCACCTATTTGGAGGATCACGACCAGCTTTTTATCACCCATATCAACAAGATAATAATTGCCGAGTCCGGGGTAATTTGAATCCTTCAAAGTCTTGTCCAGCATCCGGGTGACCTCGTTAAAGAGGGCGACTGCCTTGGGCTGAGAATTAAGACCGGCAATGGGCTGAGCTTCCGCAGTGGCCCAGATGTCAGTTGCTATAAATCCATCGCCCAGGTCCTTTTTAAGCTCTTCAATGACATGATTTAACTTTTTTACATTAAAAAAACTGATATTACCACCTCTCTTGTGACACACTTATAGATTATTAAGTATTAAGTAAAACGGTAAAATCAAATTGCCCTATTTGTTTTGTCATCAGGTGTCATTCTAGTGGTGTTTGTCCAGCCATTCTCTAATGTCTTCTACGGCCTTCTGGTAATCAAGATCATTGTGCGGTTCGTGCAGGCCGTCCGGATAGATGTGAAGAACCTTATCTGGAATCACGACCGCATTGAAAAACTGGTGAGCGCCCTCGACAGCGAGCAGCGGATCGCTTTCGCCATGCATACACATTACCGGTAGGTCGAACTTGCTGGCTCCTTTTTTAATCCGCTTAAGGGTTTTCAAAGCTTCAGTACCCCATCTCACCGAACGATTCCAGTGCACCAGGGGGTCTTCATTATAGCTGCGCGCCACTTCTTGATTTCGTGACAGAGAACTACCCTCCAGCTTGACAGTGAGGAGCATTTTCGGCATCAGCCATGATAGGGCTTTGGCTACCATAACCAGTAAGGGTGGCGCTGCATCTTTCGGCAACAGGGCGTTCCCGGATATGACCGCGCTGGTCAGATTTCGGAAATAGTGTTGCCGGTAATCCAGCAAAGTCATTGCGCCCATGCTGTGCCCGTAAATTGACATCTTTTGTTCCGGATGTAATTTTTCAATCAAATCGATATACAGATCCAGGTCTCTGCGGTATTCTTTCCAGGAATTGATATGGCCACGCCGGCCTTCCGAACGTCCGTGGCCACGCTGGTCGTAGCCTGCCAGAATATATCCGGATTGAACCAGAGTATCAACTAAGTTTTGATAACGACCGCTGTGTTCGCCCGCACCATGAATCATCACTAAAACTCCACGAGGATTTTCCTCCGGTTCCCAGATCTTGTAAAACAGTTTAAGCCCACCAACCCCTTCAAAATAGCCTTCGGTTACATGCATTCTAAGTCCTCCTGCAATTTATGGTTTTAACTTTACTATATTGTTAAAGGATAGATTCGGTTTATAATATATTAATAAAATATTTAAGGAAAGCTAGAAATTTGCTTTTTCTTGGAGCAAAAGACAGGGATTTGCTTTTCCATGCATAAATATAGCATTACTCAGTTATGGCTGTCAACTAAAAAAAATCTATAAGTTGACTGGTTTACACAGCATGGTACGGATTAAAAGGTGGTCACTATGCTGGTAATAAACGAAAGATAGCTTTACTACCAAATAACCGATTATGTATGAGGTGCATTGGCTTGATGCACCTGGAGCTTAGCAAGGCGTTGGCATGATATGCTTTATCATTCAAGCGGCCCATTTCCAGCGAATCTTTTCGGATGTGATGTTAGTTTCGATCAAGTAAGAAACCTGCTCATCACCAGCAGCCCTTTTTTTGTTTGGGTCGGTGGCCTTTCAGATTGGCAAAGAACCATTTGTCAAGTATGTTCAATCGCTGGAAAATGTCTTAAAACTATATTTAACAGTATATTTAAAAGGTACTTTTTGAATTTTATGAAGGAGTAATTAAAAACTAAAGGGAATTTTTCAATTAAGACAATAAATATATAACTATGTGGAAGGAGATTAATAAAAGTGGTCGTTTATCAAAGATTTTTCCTAATACTGACTTTTATAGTTTGGTTTATTTTATTTGCATTAATGCCTTTGAATACTGAGGCAGCAGTGATTTCCAGCGGTGATATGTTGACAGTCGAAACTGCAGAAACTATTGATGATGATATTTATTTTTTTGCTGATACGGTAAATATCAGTGGGACAGTTTTAGGTGATGCCGTGATTTTTTGCCGTGAAGCATTTATTGATGGGAAAATAGAGGGCAGTCTCCTTGTTTTCGCCGAAGTAATTCGGATTAACGGTGAAATAGTAGGCTCTGCAAGAGGTGGCGCTAACAGTATATTTTTCCAGGGTTCAACTGAAAGGGATTTAATGATGGCTGCAAATACCATCAGCATTTCCGGTTTGGTGGGCAACGACTTGTTTGTAGGGGCAAGCAGTGCTGATCTTACCGGTGCGGTAGGACGTGACATAAGGGCTTCTATGAACCGTTTAACCGTAGATGGGCCGGTTGGTGGAGATATAAAGGTCTATGTTAATGATCTGATATTCGGTTCCTCTGCCAAGGTAGGTGGTAAGGTTACTTACATTTCGGAAAATGACGCAGTTGTAAGCAGTGGAGCGATTATCAGCGGAACATTAGACAAGCTCGATCCGCCTAGTGAAACAGTACTTGCTTCTCCTGGAAGAACTGCCTGGAGTTTTATCCGTCCGATTCTTTCATTGCTGGCTGTAACCGTGGTGGTGACCCTCCTATTCCCAGTGCTTACCTCCGGAACGGCCTTAACCATAAAGAATAAACCGGGCAAAAGTATTGGCTATGGTGCTCTGGTTGTTTTCATGGCTCCGATTGCTGCACTGTTATTGTTAATTTCAGTAGTTGGTATACCGATCAGTTTTTTATCCATGCTGCTTTATATTGTATTAATCTACCTGACCCGTATTTTTACAGGGTTTTTCCTGGCAGATATTATTTTTGAGCGTTTTGATAAAAAAGTTCACCCGGTCTGGACGGGCCTGACGGGTGTTTTTGTCCTGGCCATACTTGTAAAGATCCCCTACCTGGGCTGGCTGATTCATATTGCAGCCATTCTATTTGCCGCCGGGGCATTGATCATATACCTGGCTGAAGAGAAAAAGAAGCCCGACTTTCTAGAAGTACAAGCTGCAGATTAATAAGACAATAGGATAATCTTATTAATTGCTGCAGGGTCCGGGTATCGGCCAGTTGAGTTTTTACATTGTGGAATCCTGAGTGACCTAGCAGTTTTCGCCCTCGGGAAAATGGTTATTATCCCCCATAATTAAAAAAGGTATTTTTGCCTTAAAAAAATGTTTTAAAAGTTTACCAGAGGCACCGGGCCGATAAGTTCTGATTGCCAACTTACTCTCCGGGTTTTACTTTCTGCTATAGGATTGCCGGGCAAAATGCTGTGTTGATGTCAGAATTGAAGTTGCAATATTTAAAGAATTGCGGCATAATAGAGTTAAACTTGACCAGCACAACACCTGTCAAATACCCGAAATCAGTTTCAGAGATCAGGCATCATAAAAATTAACT
>PWLT01000264.1 GCA_003558415.1 Hyphomicrobiales bacterium | reverse complement strand
GGAAAAGGTGGCCTATGTCTCAGACCATCGCGACCTTGCCGAGCGCCAGGCCAATCAGACACGGGACGTGTTGGTCGCAATCGGAACTGACGCGGCCCTTGATATCGCCCTGGAGCTGGACGCTGATCGGGGCTTTGCGCCCCATCAGACAATCAGCCGGTTCGCAGCAGGCCCGATGCCCACCACGCGGATTGCCGAGCATCTGCTTGCCCAGGCGCGCGCCGAGTCCTCCGAACAGGATATCAGCCATGTTCTTTCCTCATTCGAGGCAATGGTTCGCGATCTTGCAGCCGACGCACCGTCGCAGGACAGCCGCGCCGAGTTCCAGCAGCTCTTCACCGACGCAAACAGTACATTGATCACGGACGGGCCGAACGACGCGCATACCATGGTCGGCATCCAGCGCCAGGTGCTGTACCTCCAGCGCCAGGAGACCATGCCCCTCGCGCCGGCCCTCGACCCGATCTTCGACCTTCTGGAATCCGGAGGCGTCAGCCCAGCGGTCCATAATGCCGCGGCCCGGTCGCTGCAGCAGACACCCGCGCGGATTGCCGAACGCGACCCCGAGTATTTCGTGGATCGGTCGATCGCCCTGCTCTGGACAGGCCGCTCACCCGAACTTGCCGAACTGCCCCTGAACCTTCTGACCGCGCTCATGCGCACGCCCAGCTATGTGGACCTCGTCGTCGACAAGGTTGCCGATCAGATCGATCCGCATCTGGAAAGCTGGGTGGTGAACCCCGCGGCGGCCGTGGCGATGTTCTCGGGCACACTGCCCGGGCTTGATCACAGCCCGGTGCGCGAAACCGCCGCCGCGGTCATGGGCAAGGCCATCGCCAGCCCGGCGCTCGACATGGACTACCTTCAGCCCCACTTCGCGCGCGGCGGTGCTGCGCTGGCGTTTCTCGAACACAACACGGTGGACGGCGTGATCGCGGTTTTCTCGCCGGCGATCTTCGCAAGCGAGAAACCGGACACCTACCTCTTCAACATGGAGTCCTTCATGCAGCCGATGCTGGGGCGCCCGGCATGGCTGCAGCGCGACCCGGAGGCCATGGAGAAATGGGCGGACTTCCTCGACCGGGTTGTTGCGCTTGATGACCCGGATTTCAGCCCGGTCGCGCAGCAAGCTCTGGCGGGGCTTCGGTAGCCGGGGCGAGCCCTGCAGGGAAAGGACACATCAATGATCGGGCGACTGGCAAAGGCCGGTGCGATTGGCGCCATGGCCGGCATGATCGTGATGCTGGGTGCAGGCGCGGCGCAAGCGCAGCTTCATGGTCACGGACCGGACGCGTGGCAGGTTATCGATGTCGCGCCCGACGATGTGCTGAACCTGCGCATGGGGCCGGGAACGCGATACCCGATCATCGGTGAGTTCGCGCCCGATGAAACCGGGCTTGTCCAGGTCACATGCGTCCCGTTCATGACCTATGAGCAAGGGATGAACCTTTCGCCCGCGACGCGTTCGCAGCTCGATCTGCCACCGCGCTGGTGCCTCATGACCTCGGCTGACTCACGCCGTCAAGGTTGGGTCTCGGCCCAGTTTCTTGCCGAGGATGTCACGCCTGCGGATGCCGATAACACGCCAAGCACGTCGGATCGCAGTCAGGTGGCGGTTCAACTGGTGGAGCGGCTCTACACCCTCCACGAACTTGCCGTGCGCGGGCAGGCGCTCAGCCCGCTCGAACATCCGCGTGCGCGGGATTTCTTCTTTCTGGACGATGTCGGGCTGATTGTGGATCACCCTGCGGGAGCTGACCCACTGTACGATGCGCAAGATTTCGAAATCACCGACTTCTCGGTCGCGCTGAAATCCGAGCTCCGAGGCCTGATCACGGTGGAGGTAACATTCCGGAACTTCGGCCGCCCGCAAAGGGTGGGTTTCAGTCTGCGCTCCGATACACGGCAGGAGGGCGCCCCGGTGCGGATCATGCTGATCCACCACGAGGACTGGAATTTCCCTCGGGATGATCGGTAGCGCCCCTGCAGGAAGCCATGACGTGCTCAAGGGTCTTCTGACTCATCCTCGGCAAGCGCCGCGTCCATTTCCGCCTTGGCCGCGGCAACCGATTCCTCTGCACTCGCAATCGCGGCATCGCGCTCCTGCTCGGCGCGCATCTTCACTGCCTTCATTGCGATTTCCGCCCGAATTCGGGCGATTTCCCCCTGCACCCTCGCGACCTCCGCCTCCACTCGGCGAACCGAGTCTTCCCTCAGCTGTTGTACACGCCGTTCCTCCTCCGCCTGGGCGATCTCGGCCTGCACCCGTGCAAGCTCCGCCTCCACCCGGCGGACTGCTTCGTCCCTCTGCTGCCGGATCTGTCGCTCAAGCTCGGCCTCGGCAACCTCTGCGCGCGCCCTCGCGAGCTCCGCTTCCACCCTGCGGACTGCATCGTCGGTGTCCTGCTGCATCTGCCGCTCGATCTCGGTTACCTGCCGTGCGACCTCGGCCTCGACTGCCTCATCTTCCGCCTGTGTGAGCGCGGTTTCCAGCTCCTCCTCCGCCTTGCGCCGCGCCTCGTCCAGCAGGTTCCGGGCGTACTCGTCTTCGGTATCCCGGTCTGACGTCGCCCTGAAATCGCAGGACTCGGGCGCCGCCTCCCAGGAGGCCCTGTCACAGACCCAGCCGCGGACGTCACCGACCCGGCCCGAGGGTTCGGAAAAGGCATGGCCCCGGTCGCGATGGCGCCGGTGCTCGATCACGCGGGCCTGAAAGGTCATACGGTAGCCACCGCCGCGTTGCTGGACATGCAGGCTCTGCAGATCCGGCAGGGGCGTGTGATAGTACTCGTCGTCATGATCTATGCAGCCGATCAGACCGGGTTCGAACATGTGACACAGCCAGGTCACCTCGAAGACGCCTTTGGTCCCGTCCAGTTCGGTGCCGAATGCCGTACCGCCCGGGTCAGGCGGAAATATCGCCGAGAGGGTGAAAGTATGGTCGCCGTCCGTGGCGAGCTGCGCATTGTACATGCGAAAGCCCCGCTCACCGCTGTACCGCTCCGGGTCGATCTGCGGCGAGGCCCCTCTGCCCTCGGTGAAGTTGGTGACCTGCAACGTTCCGGTTCCCGTGTGGTTCTGCGTCCAGTTCCCGGTTACCTCCATGCCCCAGACGACATCGGTGAAATCATAGGGCGAGGCGCCCAGAAGCTCCTCCAACACCGCATCCGGCAGGGTGCCGGTCATGTCCAGGCTCAGGGTATCCATCATCTGCTGAACGGGATTGCCAGGCAGATCCGGCATCGGGATCGGCTTGTGGGTCTCTTCACCCAGCTCGAATTCGGTCTCGGGAATGGAGAGGGTGGCCGGCAAGTCCGCTGCGGCCACAAAGGTTCCCGCAAGGAGAGCCATGATCGCGGCGCTGGATACTCTTCCAGTCATGATGTCTCCAGTTCGGTTGACCCCGGAAGCGCCGGCTCAGAGCTCACCCGGCGCTTCTTCGCCCAGCTCGGTCGCGAAGCGTCCGGTCACGAGGCTACAGTCATCGGGATCCCCATCGCGGCCCATCACGACGCTCAACGGGCACAGGCTCCCTTCGAAGTGACCTTCGGCAACGCCTCCACCCGGTTCAATTTCGAGCCGCTCGAGCTGGATCGTCGCATCCGTCCCTATCCCATGCGAAGACACATGCAGGCCTCGCTTTTCGCCAAAGTTCTTGAACAGCGATATCTCGACCTCCTGCGCGGTGCCGATGATGGTATCGATATCTTCCACCGAGAATGCCGCCAGCTCGATCGACAGCATTCCCTGGCGCAGGATCCGTTCCGCCTGAGGGTCCACCGCCATGATCCGCAGCCTGATCCGGTCGCCCGCATCATCGCCGAACATCTGCGCATAGGGACTGTCGGCGCCCATCTGATCGGCCATCGCATCCATCTGAGCCTGCATCCGCTCGCGTTGCGCTTCAGGCATGCCCTCCATCATCTCCAGCATCGGATTGTCAGGTGGGAGATTTGGCAACCAGGCGGCCGAGTGCATGAACTCACCGTCGACCTCTCCGGCAATCGTGAGCCATTGACGCTCAACGCCATCCACCGTTGCGTCGACCGATCCGATCACAGCCATATCGCGCGCGTCCTGCGCCTGAAGGGCGGTCGATGCGCTCAGGATGGCAATTGCGGCCAGCGTAGTTTGCCATCGGGCCGCGGCGAAACTCAGGTTAGTGTTAAGATCGCGCATAGCAAATTGGCCCCCTGTCCCAGCCTCTGCCTTTTCGGAAGGTCGAAACAGGCACCAGCTTTCCAATAGCACAGATCGAGGTTTGAAGCGACGGG
>PWLT01000161.1 GCA_003558415.1 Hyphomicrobiales bacterium | reverse complement strand
GATCGGCGATCTGCTGTCCTTCCGCTTGGTGGAACTGACCACGCATATCACGCGCGTCCCGCTGGGGGCGTATTTCGCCACCTCCAACTTCACCACCTCGGCCGATCTGTGGGCCGATATGGACGAGGAAGAGCGCGCCGCGCTGATGCGCGCGGCCAACCGCGCCAATGCCGACTTCACCTATCGCTGGGGATATGACTTCCCCAACGCGGCGATGGCGTCGGCCGAGGAGGCGGGTATCGAGTTCCTCGATGCCGACGAGGCGTTCGTCGAGGCGGCCGAGGAATTTGCCATCGCAGATCGCGAGACCGCCGCGCAGCTCAGCCAGGAGCGCTTCGGCATGGATGACGCGGAGGAGCGGATCGCGTATTTCCTTGAACTCGTCGAGAAGTGGGAGGCCATCAATGCCGAGGTCGGCGACGACCCCGAGGCGATGGCGCAGGCCACCTATGACGAGATCTGGAGCCAGGTCGATCTGAGCAGCTACGGCCTCTGACCCGGGCCCTGATTCGGACCTCTGGCGGGGGCGGCGCGTTGCCGGCCCCGCCTGCCTGACGTGACCGTAACGCATGGGCGCAGATCACCGATGACCCTGCCGGGCCGCCTTGCCGAGAATACCGCCCGCCTGCTCGCGCTGGTGGGCTCGATCGGCGTGATGCTGATGATGCTCCATGTCGGTGCGGACATCGTGGCGCGCAACCTCTTCGGCCGCCCGCTGCCAGCCACCAACGAGATCGTCTCGCGCTATTACATGGTGTTCATCGCCTTCCTGCCGCTGGCCTGGGTGGAACGCCGGCGCGGCATGGTCTCGGTGGAGGTGGTCGAGGCGCTCATGGGGCCGCGCATGATCCGGGGCTCCGATCTTATCGTGGTATTTCTGGCTACGCTGATCTACGCGCTGCTGGCCTACACGACCTGGTTCGACGCGCTCTCGGCCTATCGCGCCGGGCGTTCGGTGATCGCGCTGAACATTCTGATCCCCGTCTGGCCCACCTTCTTCCTGCCGCCCATCGGCTTCACGCTGGCGGCGATCGTCACGCTTGTGCGCGGCTACGAGATCGTCACCGGCACCGAACCCCCGAGAGAAGAGGAGCCACCGGAATGAGCGTCGAGGTCGGGCTCTGGGGGGTTGGGGGGCTGCTGGTGCTGCTGGCGCTGCGCGTGCCGGTGGCGCTGGCGCTGATCGCGGTGTCGTTCGGTGGTATCGCCTGGCTGCTGGGGCTGCGCCCGGCGCTGGGCGTGGTGTCGAACACTCCCTACAGCTTCGTCGCCAGCTGGACCATGAGCGCGGTGCCGATGTTCCTGCTGATGGGCTTCGTGGCCTATCACGCGAAGCTCACCGCGGGGCTGTTCGATGCCGCCAAGCTGGTGCTGCGGCGTCTGCCGGGGGCGCTGGCGATCTCATCAGTCTTTGCCTGTTCGGGTTTTGCTGCGGTGTGCGGATCGTCACTGGCCACCGCCGCCTCGATGGGGCGCATCGCCATCCCCGAGATGATCCGCGCGGGCTATGCGCCCAGCCTCGCGGCAGGCTCCATCGCGGCGGGCGGGACCATCGGCGCGCTTATCCCGCCATCGATCCTGATGATCATCTACGGGGTATTCGCCGAGACCTCGATCACGCAGGTGTTTCTGGGTGGCATCACGATCGGTCTGCTCACGGCGGTGAGCTACGCAATCGTGATTCTCATCATCGCCTGGTTGCGCCCCGATATCGTGCCCCGGCGCCCGATCAGTGACAGTGGCCTGACGGCCGCGCAGGCGGTGCGCGGTGTGTGGCCGGTACTGCTTCTGATCGGCGTGGTGTTCGGGGGCCTGTTCTCGGGGCTTTTCACCACCACCGAGGCGGGCGCGGTGGGCGCGATCGGCGCGATCGGCTGTGCGGCGCTGGTGGGCAACCTCAACCTCGAGGTGATGAAGCGCGCGCTGCTCGAGACGCTGATGACTTCGGCTTCGCTCTTCATCATCGGGATCGGGGCGATGATGTTCACCCGCTTTCTGGGCATCACGGGGCTGTCTTCGTTCCTGACCAGCCAGGTCGCGGGGGCCGAGCTGACCTATTGGCAGCTGATGCTCATCGTGGTGCTGATCTATGTCGCGCTGGGCACGGTGATGGAGCCCTTCGGCGCGCTGCTGATCACGCTGCCGGTGCTCATCCCGATCTTCAACGCCGAGGGGATCAGCCTGATCTGGTTCGGCGTGGTGGTGGTCAAGCTGCTCGAGATCGGCATGATCACCCCGCCGGTGGGGCTCAATGTCTTCGTGATCCGAAACGTCGCGCAGCGCTATGTTTCGGTCCTTCAGATCTTCAAGGGGGTGACCCCGTTTCTGGCCGCCGATGTCGCGGTGGTGTTTCTCGCCATCGCCTTCCCCGGGATCGTGCTGTTCTTGCCGCAGCTGCTCTGAGCGGGCGCGTCCGGTGCGCCGGTCGGGATGGTTCGCACGGGCCGGGTACAATGCAGGTTTCCGGCACGGGGTTCGCTCTGCGTGGCGCATGGGCCGCGAGCGGCCCTAGCGATCTTCGAGCGGATAATCGCTGCGGCGCAGTTGCAGCATCCGCACCCGATGCGCGGCCTCGACATGGGCGCGCATCGCACGCTCAGCCGCGTCGGCATCGCGCTTCCGGATCGCGTTGAGGACCCTCGCATGCTCCTCGATCGCGGTGCGGGCCCGCTGCGCTTCGGTCAGGGTCGAGCGGCCAAGGATCACCAGCGTGCGGCTCAACGCGGCCATCGACTTGATGAGAAAGCGGTTCTTCGCCGCATCCAGGATGGTGAGATGAAATTTGCGGTTGAGGCTGTAATGGCGCTCCCAGTCGTCGCCTGCCTCGGCCATCTCCGCGTTGAGCGCCTCCATCTCCGCAATCTCGATCTCGGAAGCCGCGCGCGCGGCGAAGCGCGCCGCCGTGCCCTCCAGGACGGCGCGCATCTCGTAGAGTTCCATCACTTCGGCATATCCGAGGCTGCGCACTGCCGCGCCCACCCGCGGGACATGCACGACCAGCCCGTCGGCCTCCAGCAGGCGGATGGCCTCGCGCACCGGGGTGCGGCTGATGCCCAGCCGGCGGGCGAGATCGGCCTCGCGCAGACGGGTGCCCGGCGGCAGACTGCCCTGGCGGATCTCGTCGAGTAGCCGCTGGAAGGCGTTCACGCCCTGCGGGCTTCCGGCCTTTTCGGCTCGCTCGTTCGGCATGGCTCGACTCTCCCGGTGTCGCCAGATTGCATCCCGTCGTATACGGTGGTACCGAAAAACGGTCAATCTCCACGGGGAAGGGCATGGCATGATCACCGGCGCGCGCATCCTCACGCTGGCCGTGGCGGCAGCCGGGGTGGCGCTGTTTCATGCGCTGGGGCTGCCTCTGCCCTTTCTCTTCGGCCCGATGGCGGCATGCCTGGTCGCCGCGCTCCTGGGTGTGCGGCTTCAGGGAATGGGGCAGATCAGCATCGGCGCGCGCACCATCCTGGGCGTGGCGGTGGGGGCCAGCGTGACACCGGAGCTGGTGGGGCAATTGCCGCAGATGGCGGCCTCGCTCGCCTTCATCCCGCTCTACATCGCGCTTATCGGGCTGATTGGCGTGCCCTTCTTTCACCGGATCTGCGGATTTGACCGCGTCACCGCCTATTACGCCGCCATGCCCGGCGGGCTGCAGGACATGGTCATCTTCGGGCAGGAGGCCGGCGGCGACGTGCGTGCGCTGTCGCTGATCCATGCCACACGCGTGCTGATCGTCATCAGCCTCGTACCTGTCATGCTCGGCTGGCTCTACGGCGTCAGCCTGACGGGGGCCATCGGGCTGCCGGCCAGTGACATACCGCTGGACGAGATCGGTCTGATGGTGATCGCGGCGGTCGTGGGCTGGAAAGGGGGCGAGCGCATCGGCCTGTTCGGCGCCTCGATCCTGGGGCCGATGATCGTCACCGCGGCGCTGTCGCTGCTGGACCTGCTGCATTACCGCCCCCCTTCCGAGGCCATCCAGGCCGCGCAGTATTTCATCGGACTGGGGATCGGCGTGCAATATGTCGGCGTCACCCTGCGAGAGTTGCGCCATGACGTGGCCGTGGGCGCGGCCTTCGCGGTGATCCTGGCGGCGCTGGCGGCGGTGTTCACGGTGATCGCGCGGCAACTGGGCGGCGCGCCCCCGGTCGAGGCCTTCCTGTCCTTCGCCCCCGGCGGGCAGGCAGAACTGGCGGTGCTGGCGATTGTGGTCGGCGCGGATCTGGGCTTCATCGTCGCGCATCATGTGGTGCGGCTGGTGATGGTGATCTCGCTCGCCCCGCTGATCGGCGCGCGCT
>PWLT01000281.1 GCA_003558415.1 Hyphomicrobiales bacterium | reverse complement strand
CGCCTGATATCCCAGCCGCAGCGCGTCGCGAAACCCGCGCGTGATCATGAGCGCGGTGCGGTCGCCCTTGCGCTCCAGCAGCGCGTTGGTGGCCACGGTGGTGCCCATGCGCACGGTGCCGATGCGCGCGGGGTCGATGGGCGCGTCGCGCGCGACATCCAGCGTCTGGCGGATGCCCTCGATCGCCGCATCCTCATAGGCGCCGGGGTTGTCCGAGAGCAGCTTGAGCGGGTGCAGCGTGCCGTCGGGCGCGCGGCCGACCACATCGGTGAAGGTGCCGCCGCGGTCGATCCAGAAATCCCAACGCGTCCGCGCATCGCCCATCTTGGTTCCTCCGCTGGTGCCGGTACCGGAGGGGTGCTCCGGCTTGCACACAATTTGTTGACAAATTGCCAACGTAAGGTCAAGCTTCAATCATGGCCCCGATGCAGGGCCGAAGAAACGTGCAAGACGCGAACACAGGGAGACGACCATGACCATTCACGCAAGACCCATCCTCACGGGCGCCGTACTGGCCGGTGCGATGGCCGCCGCGCCGGCGCTGGCGCAGAACTGGGACATGCCCACGCCCTATGGCGACGGCATCTTCCACACCCAGAACATCTATCAGTTCGCCGAAGAGGTGGGGGCGGCGACCGATGGCGAGCTGTCGATCACCGTGCATTCGGCAAACTCGCTCTTCGGCCATGCCGAGATCAAGGACGCGGTGCGTCAGGGGCTGGTGCCGATCGGCGAGATACTGCTCTCGCGCCTGGCCAACGAGGATCCGATCTTCGGAATCGACTCGATCCCGTTCCTCGCCGCGAGCTACGAGGACGCCGAGAAGCTGTGGGAGGCTTCGCGCCCCGCGGTCGAGGCCAAGCTCGCCGAAGAGGGACTCACCGTGCTCTATGCGGTGCCGTGGCCGGGGCAGAGCCTCTATCTGCGCCAGGAAGTCACCGACCCCGCCGACATGGAGGGGTTGAGCTTCCGCGCCTATAACGTCGCGACCGAGCGGCTGGCCGAGCTTCTTGGCGCGACGCCCACCCAGGTCGAGGAAGGCGATATCCCGACGGCGTTTTCCACCGGCCGTGTCGAGGCGATGATCACCTCGCCCTCCACGGGTGCCAATGCGCAGGCATGGGATTTCGTCTCGCATTACATCGACACCCAGGCCTGGCTGCCCAAGAACATCGTCTTCGTGAACACCGACATGTTCGAGGCGCTGCCCGAGGACCGCCAAGCCGCCATCATGGAGGCCGCCGCCGAGGCCGAGGCGCGCGGCTGGGAGATGTCGATGGCCGAGACCGAGGAAAAGATCGGCGAGCTGGTCGAGGGTGGCATGGAGGTCTCGCAGCCCTCCGAGGCGCTCAGCGCCCGGCTGGCCGAGATCGGCGAGATCATGACCGCCGAGTGGCTCGAGGAAGCCGGCGAGGACGGTCAGGCGGTGGTCGACGCCTATCGCGCCGACTGAGGCAGCGGATTACGGGCGGGGCCGTTCGGGGCCTCGCCCGGTATCCTTTCGGCAGCACTAATGGGGAGGGCGCCATGCGCAAGGCGCTGGACGCAGTCTATGGCGCGGCCCTCGTGGGTGCGTGTCTGGCGATGGTCGCCATCGCCACGCTGGTTCTCATCCAGGTTCTGGGCCGGGTCATCGACCGCGGGCTGGTGATGCTGGGGGCGAGCCGCATCGGCATCTCCATCCCCTCGCTGGCCGAGATTGGCGGCTTCCTCTTCGTCGCGGCAGCCTTTCTGGCGCTGCCGGCGACGCTGCGCGCGGCGGGGCATGTGCGCGTGACGCTGCTGTTGCGGTTCCTCGGGCCACTGGGCAACCGCATCCTCGCGGCACTGGTGCTGATCCTGGCCAGCGGGCTTGCGGGCTTTGCCGCCTGGCACGCCACGCTTCAGGCGATCGACGCCTATAATCTGGGCCGGGTCTCCTACGGGCTGATCCGCATCCCGCTCTGGGTGCCGCAATCGGTGATGGCGCTGGGGCTGGTGATCTTTACTCTGGCGCTGGTGGACGAGCTTTTCGCCGCGCTGCGCGGGCGCGACCCGGCCTTCCGGCAGGCCGAGCGCAAGCGTGAGGAAGAGGGGGCAATGTGATGGATATCACGCTGCTCGCCATCATCCTGGTGGTCACCCTCTTCGGCTTTCTGCTGCTGGGGCTGTGGGTGGGTTTCGCGCTGCTTGCAGTGGGGCTGGTGGCGATGGAGCTTGCCACACCCGCGCCGGCGGGCACGGTCCTTGCCACCCGCGTATGGGGAGCGATGAACGTTTGGGATCTCACCGCGCTGCCTATGTTCATCTGGATGGGCGAGATCCTGTTTCGATCGCGATTATCCTCTGATCTGTTCACGGGGCTCTCCCCCTTCACGCGCCGCCTGCCGGGCGGGCTCCTGCATGTCAATATCCTGGGCTGCGCGCTCTTCGCCGCCGTCTCGGGCTCCTCGGCCGCGACCACGGCGACGGTGGGCAAGATGTCGCTGCCCGAACTCAAGTCGCGCGGCTATGACATGCGCATGGCCATCGGCACGCTGGCCGGCGCGGGGACCTTCGGCTTTCTCATCCCGCCCTCGATCATCCTGATCGTTTATGGCGCGGCGACCGAGCAATCCATCGCGCGGCTGTTCCTGGCGGGCGTGATGCCGGGGCTGATGCTGGCGACGATGTTCGCGGGCTATGTGATGCTCTGGTCGTATTTCAACCGCGACTCCATGCCCGCGCCCGAGCCGCGCCCGACCATGCGCCAGCGCGCCAAGGCGCTCACCCTGCTGCTGCCCACGGTGCTGCTGATCGTGGCGGTGATCGGCTCGATCTATGCGGGGCTTGCCTCGCCGACCGAGGCGGCGGTGGTGGGCGTGGTGGGTGCGCTGGGGATCTCGGGGCTCACCGGCGGGCTCGATTGGCGCAGCTTCGTGGCCTCGCTGCGCGGCTCGGCCATGACCAGCTGCATGATCGCCTTCATCCTCGCCGGGGCCTCCTTCCTGACGGTGGCGATGGGGTTCACCGGCATCCCGCGCATGCTGGCGGCCTGGATCGGTGAGCAGGGCTATTCGCAATTCGCGCTGCTCACGGCGCTGCTTTTGTTCTTCATCGTGCTGGGCTTTTTTCTCGACGGTATCTCGATCGTGGTGCTGACCACCTCGGTCATCCTGCCGATGGTGCTCGCGGCGGGGATCGACCCGATCTGGTTCGGTATTTTCCTGGTGTTGGTGGTCGAGATGAGCCAGATCACGCCGCCGGTGGGCTTCAATCTTTTCGTGCTGCAATCCATCACCGGGCGGGGCATCTTCGAGATCGCGCGCTACGCGCTGCCCTTCTTCCTGATCCTCGTGATCGCCACCGCCATCCTGTCGCTGTTTCCGGAGATCGCGCTATGGCTTCCAGGCACGATGATGTCGCGCTGACGCCGCAGGGCGGAGCGCAGGAGGACACCCCGCAGGCCGGGGGATTCGATGTCGGCCCGGTCGTGTCCTCGGCGCATCTGGCCAATTCCAGCCTGCCGGCGCTCTCGGAGGTGGAGTTCGCGCTGACCATGTCCAATCACGCCTTCCAGCGCTGGATCATCCGCTGCATGAGTGCTGCGGGCGGGCCGGCCATGTCGCCGCTGGAGGTGCTGATCCTGCATCTGGTCAATCACCGCGAGCGGCCCAAGACGCTGGCCGATATCTGTCTGGTGCTCAATATCGAGGATACGCATCTGGCCAATTACGCTATCCGCAAGCTGGCAGAGCACAAGCTCGTGACGCAGGGGCGCAAGGGCAAGGAAAAGACCGTGGCGGTTACCGAGGCCGGCGCGGCGCTGTGCGCGCGCTATGGCGAGGTGCGCGAGGCGCTGCTGGTGCGCACCGCGCGCCAGCTCGGTATCGACGCGGCCGAGATGTCGCGCCTCGCAGCACTCCTGCGGATGCTCTCGGGCTCCTACGATCAGGCGGCGCGCGCGGCGGCGGCGCAGTGAATGGCGCTACTGGGCTGGATTGCACGCCACGGGCGGCTGGTGCTGATTGCCGGGTTGGTGCTGGGCATCGCCTGGCCCGCGCTGGCGCGCGCGATGGAGCCGCTGATCGTGCCGCTGATCGTGTTGCTGCTGTTTCTGGCGGCGCTGCGCATCGGCCCCGAGGCTGCTCGCCTGCACCGCGCTGCGCTTGGCCGCGCGTTGGGGCTGACGGTGCTTTTTCAGACCCTGATGCCGCTTGTGGCGGTGGCGCTGCTCTACGCCTTCGGCTGGCAGGCCAGCATCGTGGGGCTCGGCGTGGTGCTGGCGCTGGCCGCGAGCCCGATCACCGGCAGCCCCGGGCTTGCGATCCTCTCG
>PWLT01000289.1 GCA_003558415.1 Hyphomicrobiales bacterium | reverse complement strand
CCGATCGCGCGTTCGCGGAACTCCCCCATCGCGTCGAGCGCCGAGCGGTCCTCGTGATCGGCATGGGCGAAGAGCTTGACGGTCTTGATATTGGTGATCGTGTCCACGACCTGCCCGGAAACCATCGCGCGCGCATTCGCCCGCGCCTTGGAGCGTGCGCGCACCATCGGCAGGAAGAAGCGGATCAGCGCGAAATAGCCCACCAGCCACACGGCGAGCACCAGCGCGAGCCGCCAGTCGATGCTGCTCAGCAGCAGGACCGAGCCGGCGAGTGAGGCCAGCGCGAAGGCCACCACGTTGATCACCTCGCTGGCCACATCGGTGATCGCGCGTGAGGTCTGCATCTGTTTCTGCGCGATGCGCCCGGCGAAATCGTCGTCGAAGAAGGTCACCGGCTGGCCCATCGTCCAGCGATTGAGCCGCGAGAGCACCAGCGGCGTGACATTGGGCGCCACGACCACGTTGTTGGCCATTGATGACAGGCCGAAGGAGAGCGGCCGTATGAGCACGAAGAAGGCCGCGAACCCCAGCAACAGAAGCCAGTTATCGGCGAAATAGGTCGCTGGATCCGTGGCCGCGGCGGCATCGACCACCCGGCCCAGGATATAGGCGGACACGACCTCGAGCGCGCCCGCAAGCGCCGAGAGCCCGGCCGCGAGAAACAGCACCGGCCAGGCGCCGCGCAGTGCCCAGTGCATGAAGGCGGCCAGCGTCTGCGGCGGCGGCCCCTCGGCGGGGCGGAAGGCGTCGATCAGCGAAGTCACCTTCATTGCGCGGCCTCCCCGGTTTGGGCGTCGATGCCGATGAAGCCGCCCGACTGGCGCGCCCAGAAGCGGGCGTAGAGCCCGCCGCGCGCCAGCAGCGCCTCATGCGTGCCTTCCTCGGCCACGCGCCCGTCATCGAGCACGATGATGCGGTCCATCCGCGCGATGGTCGAGAGCCGGTGCGCGATCGCGATCACGGTCTTGCCCTCCATCACGCCATAGAGCGTGCGCTGGATCTCCGCCTCGACCTCCGAGTCCAGTGCCGATGTCGCCTCGTCCAGAACCAGGATCGGCGCGTCCTTGAGGATCACCCGTGCCAGCGCCACGCGCTGACGCTGCCCGCCCGAGAGCTTCACGCCGCGCTCGCCCACCCGCGCGTCATAGCCCGTATTGCCCTCCGCATCGGCCAGATCGGGGATGAACTCATGCGCCTCGGCGCGCCGCGCGGCCTCGCGCATTTCCTCCTCGCTCGCATCGGGGCGGCCGTAGAGGATATTCTCACGCACCGAGCGGTGGAGCAGCGACGAATCCTGCTGGACCATGCCGATATGGCTGCGCAGGGAGTCCTGGGTGACATGGGTGATGTCCTGCCCGTCGATCAGGATGCGCCCGGCCTCGGGGTCATAGAAGCGCAGGAGCAGCTTGACCAGCGTGGACTTGCCCGCGCCCGAGCGCCCGATGAGCCCCACCTTCTCGCCCGGCTCGATGGTGAGCGACACGTCCTGCAACCCGCCCGAGGGCCGGCCGTAATGATGGGTGAGCCCCTCGATCTCGATTCGTCCCTCGCGGAACTCCAGCGGCTTCGCGCCGGGGCGGTCGGTCAGCGTGACGGGCTGGGCGATGGTCTCCATGCCTTCGGCCACCACGCCGAGATTGCGGAAGAATGATGAGACCGCCCACATGATCCAGCCCGTCATGGCATTGAGCCGCAGCGTCAGCGCCGTGGCGGCGGCGACGATGCCGAGGCTTGCCGTGCCCTGCACCCAAAGCAGCATTGCCCAGCCCACAACCGAGACGATCAACAACCCGTTGAGCACCACCAGCGCGATATCCATCACGGTGAAGATGCGCATCTCGCGCTGGAAGGTGCGCCGCGCGTGTTCGATGGCCTCGCGGGCATATTCCACCTCGCGGTCGTGATGGGCAAAGAGCTTGACCGCATGGATGTTGGTGTAGCTGTCCACCACCCGTCCCGTCACCGCCGAGCGCGCATCCGAAGCCGCCTTCGATGCCGGGCTGACATTGCGGATCGTCCAGCGCACCAGCGCTGCGTAGAGCACGAACCAGATCAGCAGCGGGATCACCAGCCGCGGATCGGCCCCCATCAGCAGCAGCGCCGCGCCGATCATGTAGGCCAGTGCGAAGCTCAGCGCGTCGAAGACCTGAAAGATCGCCTCGCCCGCCGCCGGAGGCGTCTGCATTATGCGGTTGGCGATGCGCCCGGCGAAATCGTTCTCGAACCACCCCACCGACTGGCGCAGGACGTGGCGATGCGCGCGCCAGCGGATGATGGTGCCGAAATTGGGCAGGATGGCGTTGTTGATCAGCCCCACATCGAGCATCTGCAGCAGCGGGCGCAGGATCAGGATGAAGCCCGCGGCGAGCAACAGCTCCAGCCCGTATTCCGACCACAGCGCCTCGCGCCCGACCTCCGAGAGCACATCGACGATGCGCCCCATGTACCAGATCAGCCCGACCTCGACGGCGGCGACGAGCACCGACATGAGGCCCGCCGCCCAGAACACCTTGCGAAACGGCCCCATGTACTGGCGCAGGAACGGCCAGAGCCGCTGCGGGGGCGCGTCGGTCTCCTCATACGGGGTATAGGGATCGACGAGGCGTTCGAAATGGCTCAGCACATCGCGGCGCATGGGGGGCCTCACGGGGGTATCCGTGGGATATAGCCCTTGCGGCCTCAGAGGAAAACCATCACCGCCGCCGCGGCCAGCATTGCTGCCATGATGGCGTTGAAGATCGCCCAGGCGCGCGGGGTGGTCAGCAGGAAGGCCAGCAGCGTGCCGGCATAGGTCCAGAACAGGCAGACGAAGAGGTTGATGCCGGAAAACGCGATGGCCAGGCGCGCGGCCTCCTGCGCGGGGGGCAGCCCGGCGGCGTAGCCCGAGGCCGCGGCCAGCGCCACCGCCCAGACCTTGGGGTTGACCCATTGAAACAGCACCGCCTGAAGGAAGGTGAAGGGGCGATCGGTCTGTGTGGCGCGTGGGCGCCTTGCGGCGGTGGCCAGCCGCCAGGCCATCCACAGAATCCACCCCGCCGCGGCGAATTTCAGCGCCAGCGTGAGCCCGGGCTGCGCCAGCAGCAGCGCGCCGATGCCCAGCCCCGTCAGCGCCGAGGTGATGCCCACGCCCAGGACGATGCCGGCGATATGGGGCAGCGTGCGGTGCAGGCCGAAGCGCGCCCCCGAGGCGGTAATCAGGATCACGTTCGGCCCCGGCGAGAACAGCCCCGCAAAGACAAAGAGCGCAAGGGCCGCGTCGGGGATCACACGGCGTCCGCCAGAATCGCGACCACGCCCAGCGCGATCAGCGCGCCCATCGTCGCGTTGAAGGCCCGCAGTCGGGCGGGGCTTTCCAGCCAGCGGGCAAGCGCGCGGCCCAATCCCGCCCAGGCGAGCGAGGAGGTCAGCCCTGCACCAAGGAAGGCCAGCGCGACCAGCCCGGCGGTGGCAAGCGGCGCCTCGGGGCGGACGAATTGCGCGGTGATCGCGATGGCCATGACCCAGCCCTTGGGGTTGATCCACTGAAACGCCGCCGATTCGAGAAAGGTGAAGGGCCGCGCGCTCTCGGGCCGGCCGCCCAGCCCGCCGCTGCGCGCGATCTGCCAGGCCACCCACAGAAGCAGCGCCGCCCCGCCCCAGCGCAGGATGCCGCGCAGCATTGCGCTTTGCTGGAACAGCTCACCCAGCACGAGCCCCACGGCGAGCACCATCACCGGAAAGCCCAGCGTGATGCCCAGAACATGCGGCAGCGACCGGCGCAGCCCGAAATTGGCGCCCGATGCGGCGATCAGCGCGTTGTTCGGCCCCGGAGTCCAGGCGGCGGCGAAGGACAGTGCAAGCAGTGAGGCGAAGAGTTCGAGCGGCACGGCGAGGCCCCTGGATAGGTCACAAACGCTGACTTACTCTGCCGGCGCGCGCCCGGCGCGTCAAGATAGCAGCTCGGCGCGGGTGGGGCGGAAATCCTGGGCGATCCAGCGGTCTTCGAGCTCCTTGAGCCGCCGCCCCAGCGCCGGGCCGGAATAGGCGGGCATCAGATCCGCGGCGCGCAGCGGGAACTCGGCCGCAGCGCCGCGACGGATCGCCTCGCGCCAGCCCTGCGGCGGCGGGGTCTCCAGCACCGCCGCACGGGCGAGCACGATATCGGCGGCCAGCCAGGCGCCGAAGCGATAGCCCAGCTCCGCCGGGTCCCGCGTGCCGGCCATTTCCCGTGTGATACGCTCGAGATCATTCGCCTCCGCCTTCGACAGCCGCAGCGCCTGCGCGATGTCCTCAGGCCCGCCCAGAACCGCGAGTCGGCGCAGCCAGTT
>PWLT01000141.1 GCA_003558415.1 Hyphomicrobiales bacterium | reverse complement strand
CGCACGACGCAGCAGTTGACGGTGGCGATCACCATCGCCTGCCGGATGCCGATCTTCGCGAAGGCCTGGCGCTGCGGTACGTGGTCCGGCAGCTGCGCGCCGAGGATCACCTCCCCCGGCCGGAGGGCCGTCCGCTTCGGACCGACCAGGAACCCGTCCCAGGGCAGCTGCCGTCGACCCTCGCTCGAGGCGACGACCACCTCCGCGTCGAGCGCCGCGAGGAAGGGCAGCGTGTCGCCGGCCGGACTCGCCGTGCCGAGGTTGCCGCCCAGCGTGCCGGTCGCGCGGATCTGCGGTGACCCCACGGTGCGGGCCAGCTCCGCCAGCGCCGGCAGCGGGCCGGCCTCCATCCGCGCGTAGGTGACGCCCGCACCGATGAAGCCGTCCTGCCACTCCCCGAGCTCAGCGACCCGGCGGAGCGCGACAACGGTCTCGGGCCGACGGTGCTGGAGGTTGACGTCCACCATCAGGTCGGTGCCACCCGCCAGCAGCGTCGCCGGATAGGCGCCATACCCATCGGTGAGGACAAAGCCGCAATCCGCGCACAGGGGTTCGTGCGGGTCGTCAATGGCGGCTGCGTGGCCGCTGCCGCTGCCACCGACCCCGATGCGCCGTGCGGCGCGCTGGCGCAACTGCGCATGCTCCCCGCAGTGCAACGTGACGAGCCCACTGGGACCATCGACACGGGTCGCCTCGCCCCACCACCGCCAGGCTGCCCCCACGGCAAGATGGGAAAGCGGCCCGTTCGGTTCGTGATCGATCTCTGTGTTGCTCCAGGGAATGACATGCATCCCCGCAAGCGCCGGTTTCCTGCTCATCTGCCTGCCGCTGCCACGGTTCTTGTGACGAAAGCATAGCACGAATCGACATGCCGACCTAGCCATGCACGCATTCGGGTTGCCGATCCCGCGCCGCTGCTCCGATTGGAGCGACGTGCCAGGGAGCACCGCCGCGGCCTGCCGTAAGTCCAGCATGCAGGAGCCGGGGACCTTGCGCCGTTCCCAAGTGTTCCCGAGCTTCGAATAATTACGTTTTTTTGGCCGTAATGTCGCCAAGATTGTCACCGATCTTCAGCCTCGCACGGCGGTGGCACTATTGCGAATCGTGCCCTGTCCGAGGACGGCCCCCCGGTGGTCGATCGACCGAGCGATACAGCGGGTCCCGAAAGGCCCGGGACGAATTGAGGAAGGACATATAGGCATGACAGGTCTTGCAGAACTCGAGCCCGAGGCAGCGCCGATTCTGGCCTGCACGGTCTGCCGGGACGTCCAGAATTTCGAACTGCTCATCGAAGACATGGAGGCCGAGCTCGGCGAAAGCTGGGGTGACCTGAATTTCAACGACGCGCTCGTCTTCCTCAAACAACCCGATGCCAAGGCGCTGGAGTTCATCGCCATCGCGGTCGACGACGAGGATGACGGCAACCTGCCCGTGATTCGCGACCTTATCCAGACGGCCAAGGCCGGGCAGGTGAAGGTCATCCTGATTGCCGAGGAACTCAGCCCCATGGTGCTGCATCAACTCCTGCGGCTGGGCGCAGACGATTTCGTCCCCTACCCGCTGCCCGAAGGGGCGTTGCACGAAGCGATCACGCGGCTGCGCCAGCCGGCGCCGCAGATCGTGACCGCCGAAGACGGCGCGGCGCGCGGGCCGGGCGCGGCGATGGGGGCGAGCCTCTCCGCCGGCGGGTCTGGCCATGACGGCGTGGTGCTGCCCATCCACGGTCTCGGCGGCGGCTGCGGGGCGACGACAATGGCGGTCAACCTCGCCTGGGAGCTCGCGATCACCGACCGCAAATCGCCGCCCGCCGTCTGCCTGATCGATCTCGACCTGCAGTTCGGCTCGGTCTCGACATATCTCGACATGCCGCGACGCGACGCGGTGTATGAGCTGCTTTCGGACACCTCGGTGATGGATCGCGACGCCTTCATGCAGGCGCTGTTGCCCTTCAACGACCGGCTGCAGGTTCTTACCGCGCCGCCCGAGCTGCTGCCGCTCGACCTGATCGGCCCCGAGGATATCGAGCGCATCATCGACATGGCGCGCGCCAATTTCGATTACGTCGTCATCGACATGCCCTCCACGGTCGTTCAGTGGACCGAGACGGTGCTCCATCATGCGCATGTCTATTTCGCGCTGCTGGAGCTCGACATGCGCTCGGCGCAGAACGCGCTGCGGATGATCCGCGCGCTGCGCTCGGAGGAGCTGCCGATCGAGAAGCTGCGCTATGTTCTCAATCGCGCACCCGGCTTCACCGATCTTTCCGCCAAGTCGCGCGCCAAGCGCATGGCCGAAAGCCTGGATATCGAAATGGAGGTCTGGCTGCCCGACGGCCAGAAACACGTCACGCAGGCCAACGACCACGGGCTGCCGCTGGCCGAATCCTCGGCCAAGAACCCGGTGCGCAAGGAAATCGCCAAGCTTGCCAAGTCCTTGCACGATCTCAACACCTCCGTCACGACCGCAAAAGCCTGAGGGGACGCCGATGTTCGCCCGTTTCAAGAAGACCGCAGACACCCGTGCCGTCGCCGACAAGGGCGCCCCCGCCGCCCCGGCCGTTGTCGAAAAGGCGGCCACCAAGGCGCCTGCGGCCACCGCGCCGGCCACCTCTCGGCGCCAGCAGCCTGCCGCCGCGCCCCGCCCCACGGCCGAGGCCGTGGCCGCCGAGAAGGAGCGCAAGCGCAAGGCCCGGCTCGGCGAGATCAAGGTCGAGCTGCACAAGCGGTTGCTCGACAATCTCAACCTCTCGGCGCTGGAGCATGCCTCCGAGTCGGATCTGCGCGCCGAAATCGCGGCGATCTCCTCCGAGGCGCTCAACGAGATGAGCGTGGTGCTCAACAAGGACGAGCGGCTCACGCTCAACCAGGAACTCTATTTCGAGGTGATGGGGCTGGGGCCGCTCGAGCCGCTGCTCAAGGACGAGACGGTCAACGACATCCTCGTCAACGGCCCCGATCGCATATTCGTCGAGCGCGGCGGCAAGCTGGAGCTTACCGACATCACCTTCAAGGACGAAAAGCACCTGCTGCGCATCATCGACAAGATCGTCTCGGCCGTCGGGCGCCGGGTGGACGAGTCCAACCCCTATGTCGATGCGCGCCTCGCCGACGGGTCGCGCTTCAACGCCATGGTCCCTCCCGTGGCGGTGGATGGCAGCCTGGTCTCGATCCGCAAGTTCACCAAGGAAAAGCTCGGCATCGACGATCTGATCCGCTTCGGCGCCTTCTCCGAGGACATGGCGATGTATCTCGAGGCCGCCGTGGCCTGCCGGCTCAACATCATCGTCTCCGGCGGCACCGGCTCGGGCAAGACGACCACGCTCAACGCGCTGTCCTCCTTCATCGACAATTCCGAGCGCATCCTGACCATCGAGGACACCGCCGAATTGCAGCTTCAGCAGGTGCATGTCGGACGGATGGAGAGCCGCCCCCCCAATGTCGAGGGCAAGGGCGCCGTGACCCAGCGCGACTGCTTGCGCAATGCGCTGCGCATGCGCCCCGACCGGATCATCGTGGGCGAGACCCGCGGAGAGGAGGTCATCGACATGCTGCAGGCCATGAATACCGGTCATGACGGCTCGATGACCACCATTCACGCCAACTCCGCGCGCGACGCGGTCAGCCGGCTGGAAAACATGATCGCCATGTCGGGGATCGAGATGCCCACCAAGGCCGTGCGCAGCCAGATCTCCAGCGCCGTCAACCTGATCGTGCAGGCCAGCCGCCTGCAGGACGGCTCGCGGCGCATGACCTCGATCACCGAACTCACCGGCATGGAGGGCGAGGTGATCACCATGCAGGAAATCTTTCGCTACGAGCGGCTGGGCCTGAACCCCGACGGCACGATCATCGGCCGTTTCAACGCCTCGGGCGTGCGCTCGCATTACGCCGAGCGGTTCCGCCAGTGGGGCTATGACCTGCCGGCCTCGATCTACGAGCCGGCAACAGGAGGCTGACCGATGGAAATCAGTATCGCGCCGCTTATCTACGTTCTGGTCTTCGTCGCCGTTCTGATGCTCGTCGAGGGGATCTATCTGACCGTTTTCGGCAAGTCGATCAGCCTCAACAGCCGCGTCAACCGGCGGTTGGAACTGCTCGAGAAGGGAACCCCCCGCGAACAGGTGCTCGAACAGCTCCGCAAGGAGATGAGCCAGCACATGAAGTCGCAGGGCATCCCGCTCTATGCGCTGCTGGCCAGCAAGGCGCAGAAGGCCAATATCGCCTTCTCGCCGCGCCAGCTCATCCTGATGATGCTCGCGCTCTCGGCGGTCAGCTTCGTGTTGCTGAGCATCGGAACCGAGGCCGCCCCGGCGATTGTCGCAGTGCTGTCG
>PWLT01000162.1 GCA_003558415.1 Hyphomicrobiales bacterium | reverse complement strand
TCGATTCCATTGCGCTGACCGTGGGGGCGATGGTGGCGCGCGATTTCATCCGGCGTGAGCGCAACCCCTCCGACCGCCGCCAGATCATGGCCGGGCGCATCGTCATGGTCATCGTGGTGCTGTTTGCCAGCTATTTCGCGCTGGAACAGGCCGCGATCGTCGAACAGCTTGCGGCACTCTCGGCAGCGGGGCTACTGGTGACGGTTCCGCCGATCATCGGGGCCTTCTTCTGGCGGCGCGGCACAGCGGCGGGGGCGATGGCCGGGATGCTGGGCGGCGGCGCGGTGGCCTTCTGGATGGCGATCATCCAGGGGGTCAGCGTGTTCAACTGGGTGCTGCCCTTCACCGTGGCGGCGATCAGCGTGGCGCTCTTCGTGGGCATCAGCCTTATCACCCGCCCGCGCGAGGAGGCGCTCGATTTCCAGGGCGCCATCGCCGAGGATCTGGCGCGCCACCGGGCGTGGTAGGCGCGCCGGCGCGGCAAGAACCGCGCCTGTGCGTCACATGACCCAGGTTTCGGGATACCAGCGATAGCGATCCCCGTCGCGCCCAACATGGCCGAGCCCCGGCCAGGGCAGGTGAAAGCCGAAGCTCCGCTGGCGGTCGCTTGCGAGACGGTCAAGCAATCCGGCGCGGGTGCGCGCACCGGCTTGCGGGTCGAAATCCACGCCCAACTGCCATTCCGGTTTTTCGAACGCTGTGATCGGATCGGTGATGACATCGCCCAGGCTCAGCAGGGTCTCGCCCGCGCTTTCCATCATCAGCGCGGCATGACCGGGCGTGTGCCCCGGCGTCGGAATCATGGTGATCCCGGGCAACGCCTCCGCCTCGACCAGTTCGAGCCGTTCCTCGATCATTGCCAGATGTGCCTGTGTGGCCAGGGTAAGCTGGCGAAATTCCTCCGAGGGCATCTGATCGGCCAGATCGGGGTTCGTCCAGAACGCGTGTTCGTCCTGCTGCGCAATGAAGCGCGCATTGGGAAAGATGAGCGCTTCGTTTGCCGCATCCGTCACGCCCCACAGATGATCGGGATGCAGATGCGTGAAGACGACCGCGTCGATGCTGGCAGGGTCGATCCCCGCGTCGTGCAGATTGCCAGCCAATCGACCGGAGGTTGGCTGGAACTTGCCGCCATCGCCCGTATCGATGAGCACCCGGGTCCCGTTGATGTCCACGACCATCGCGTTCGTCGGCAGGTGAATCAGATCGCTGGGCCGGTAGGCCCGCGTCAGGACAGCCTCGAGATCCTCCTTTGGCGTGTCAGGGAAGAAAAAGCTGTTCTCAAAGGTGATCCGGCCGTCACTGACGATGGTAATTTCGGCATCGCCAAGCGTGGTCCTGTAGAAGGGAACCTGGCGGGGGCGGTCATTCTCATCCGCGTTCTCCGCCAGGGCGGAGGCTGGAAAGACGGCCCCGGCCAATGCCGCTGCGGAGCCGATGGTGGTGCTGGTCAGAAGTTCCCTGCGATTGAAATCGGGCATTGCCACCTCCTGGGACTATCAGGGTCAGATCGGTGCTCGGGCCTCAATGATCTTGGAAATTTGAAACTTAAATTATCACGATTCCGTGTTCGGGTCGAGAATTGCGTTTCGACGAGCCGTGTCGCGCGGGCGGTTGGTTGGAGTGTCCCCCGGAACCGCCGCAAGGCGGGGACGGGCAGAAGGCGCAGGCCGCGCATGCGGCCTTCCGCCAGGTTGCCACCCGCCAACAGGCGCTCAGGGTTTCCAGGTGAGGAAATTGCCGATCAGCCGCAGCCCCACGGCCTGGCTCTTTTCGGGGTGGAACTGTGTGCCGATCACGTTGTCGCGCCCGACGATGGCGGTGAGCTCGCTGCCGTAATCGACATGCGCAAGGCGCTCGTGCGCCTGGGCCACACGGAAGTGATAGGAATGGACGAAATAGGCATGATCCCCCGTCTCGATGCCCTCGAGCACCGGGTGCGGGTGGTCGATCACCAGATCGTTCCAGCCCATATGCGGCACCTTGAGCGATGGATCATGCGGCTCGATGCGCACCACTTCGCCCCCGATCCAGTCGAGGCCGGCCACCGCACGGTATTCCAGCCCGCGCGTGGCCAGAAGCTGCATGCCCACGCAGATCCCCAGAAAGGGCACGCCCCGGCGCTGCACGGCCTCGGCCAGCGCCTCGCTCATCCCCTCCACTGCGTCGAGCGCATCGCGGCAGGCGGGAAAGGCGCCGTCGCCGGGCAGCACGACGCGATCGGCGCGCGCGATATCCTCGGCGCGGGGGCTCACGATCACATCGCCGCCGCCGACCTCCCCGGCCATGCGCTGAAACGCCTTTTCCGCCGAGTGCAGATTGCCGCTCTCGTAATCGACCAGAACCGTCAGCACCTCACAGCGCCCCCTTGGTCGAGGGGATCGCATCGCCCTTGCGTGGGTCAGGCTCCACCGCATCGCGCAGCGCCCGCGCCACGGCCTTGAAGGCGGCTTCGGCGATGTGGTGGCTGTTGACCCCGTCAAGCATGGCAACATTGAGCGTGATGCCCCCATGGGTCGCGAAACCCTGGAAGAATTCGCGCACCAGTTCGGTGTCGAAGCTGCCGATCCGCTCGGTCGGGAAGGGGACGTTCCAGACCAGATAGGGCCGCCCCGACAGATCGAGCGCGGCGCGCACGAGCGCGTCGTCCATGGGCAGCAGGCACGAGCCGTAGCGGCGGATGCCGCGCTTGTCGCCCAGCGCCTGCGCCAGCGCCTGACCGAGCGCGATGCCGCAATCCTCGACCGTGTGATGATCATCGATATGCAGATCACCCGTCGCGCGCAGGGAGATGTCGATCAGCGAATGGCGCGCCAGCTGGTCGAGCATGTGGTCGAGAAACCCCACACCCGTCGCGTTCTCGTAATTCCCGGTTCCGTCGAGATCGATGGTGACCTCGATATCCGTCTCTGCGGTCCTGCGGGTGATCCCGGCCTTGCGCATGGCGCCCTCCGCGGCTGTGTTCGCGGCGGTTATATGGGCTGGGCGCGCACTTGACCAGTGCGTGGCGGGGGGTGTTTGAGGCCCGCCGCCACGCTCGCACGGCGCACGACATGGCTTGACCGGGCGCGCGGGGTGGGACTACAGAGCAACAGCGGCGCGCGGGCGATATTTCAAGAGAACAACACATGACGCGGACATTATTCGGCACCGATGGCGTGCGGGGCAAGGCCAACACCCACCCGATGACCGCCGAGGTGGCGCTGCGGCTTGGCGCGGCGGCGGGGCGGTATTTTCGCGGCGACGGGCTCAACGGGCTGCGCGTGGTGATCGGCAAGGACACGCGGCGCTCGGGCTACATGCTGGAAAACGCGCTGACCGCGGGTTTGACCTCGACGGGGATGAACGTGTTGCTTCTGGGGCCGGTGCCGACGCCGGCGGTCGGGTTTCTCACGCGTTCGATGCGCGCCGATGTCGGGATCATGATCTCGGCCAGCCATAACCCGCATGAGGATAATGGCATCAAGTTCTTCGGCCCCGACGGGTTCAAGCTCTCCGACGAGGCCGAAGAAGCCATCGAAGCCGTCGTGCAGGGCGAGATCGCCCTTGCCGCGCCGCAAGAAATCGGCAGGGCGCGGCGCATCGAGGACGGCCTTGGCCGCTATGTGGAATACGTCAAGACGACCTTCCCGCGCCGCTCGCGGCTCACCGGGCTGCGGGTGGTGATCGATTGTGCCAATGGTGCGGCCTACCGCGCGGCGCCCGAGGTGTTGTGGGAACTCGGTGCCGAGGTGATCCCGGTGGGTGTCTCGCCCGACGGGTTCAACATCAATCGCGGCTGCGGCTCGACCGATACGCGCGCGGCCTCGGAGGCGGTGCGCGAGGAGCGGGCGGATATCGGCATCTGCCTCGATGGCGATGCCGACCGGGTGATGATCCTCGACGAGAATGGCCGGCTCGGCGACGGCGATCAGCTCATGGCGCTTCTGGCTGCGCGTTGGGCGGCGACGGATCGCCTGCGCGGCGGCGGGCTGGTCGCGACGGTGATGTCGAATCTGGGGCTGGAGCGGTTCCTTGCCGGCCGCGGGCTCGGGCTCGAGCGCACGCCCGTGGGCGACCGATACGTGGTCGAGCGGATGCGCGCGGGTGAGTGGAATCTCGGCGGCGAGCAGTCGGGCCATATCGTGATGACCGATTATGTCACCACCGGTGACGGGCTGATCGCGGGGTTGCAGTTCCTCGCCGCGATGGTCGAGACGGGCCGCCCCGCCTCGGAGCTGCTGCGCAGTTTCGAGCCTGTGCCCCAGCGGCTGGAGAATGTTCGCTACGCGCCGGGCACCAACCCGCTCGCCATGCCCGCAGTGCAGGGCCTGATCGCCGAGGCCGAGGCGCGGCTGATGGGGCAGGGG
>PWLT01000106.1 GCA_003558415.1 Hyphomicrobiales bacterium | reverse complement strand
GCTCTTCTATCTTCTGGTTACGCCCGATATCGTCGAGACCGGCATCCCCACCTACATGGCCGCCGTGCTGTTCCTGTTCCCGATCATCTTCCTGTCCGTGCTGTGGAACAGCCGCTTCTTCACCCAGCCCGCCAAGCGCAACCTCTATATCGCGGTGACGCTGGTGATCGGGCTGTGGGTCTATTCGGGGCTCGCGTTCAACGCCGATCCGCTGGGCATCTGGGGGATGTCACCCAACATCCTCAACGTCTTCGTGGCCGTGGTCTTCGTCAACGCGCCCACGGTGTTTCGCATCGTGCGCGGGCTGACCATGGATATCCGCTCGCGCGACTATGTCGCCGCCGGGCAGACGCGTGGCGAAGGCCCGTGGTACATCATGCTGTGGGAGATCCTGCCCAATGCCCGCGGCCCGCTGATCGTCGATTTCTGCCTGCGCATCGGCTACACCACGATCCTGCTGGGCACGCTGGGTTTCTTCGGCCTCGGCGTGAGCCCCGAATCGCCCGACTGGGGCTCGACCATCAATGACGGGCGCCGCCTGCTCTCGGTCTACCCCCATGCCGCGCTGGTGCCCGCGATCTCGCTGATGAGCCTCGTGCTCGGGCTCAACCTGCTCGCCGACGGGCTACGCGAGGAAAGCCTGAGGGATTGATGCCATGACCCCCCCCTGCCCTTCTTTTTCGCGAAAATATCCCCGGGGGTCCGGGGGCAGGCAGCCCCCGGTCCGCCACCGGCCAGCGGAGACCGCGATGACCGAGCGCGCCCCCTCGACACCCGTCCTCGAGATCGAGAACCTCTCGATCTCCTTCTTCACGCGCCTGCGCGAGATCCCCGCGGTGATGGATTTCTCCTGCACGGTGATGCCCGGCGAGGCGATGGGGCTTGTCGGCGAATCGGGCTGCGGCAAATCCACCGTGGCACTGGGCGTGATGCAGGATCTGGGAGTCAACGGCCGGATCGTGGACGGATCGATCAGGTTCAAGGGGCGCGATCTGGGGCAGATGTCCGACGCTGAGCTGCGCCGCATCCGCGGCTCCGAGATCGCGATGATCTATCAGGAGCCCATGGCCAGCCTCAATCCGGCGATGAAGGTCGGCAAGCAGCTTGCCGAGGTGCCGATGCTGCACAAGGGCACCTCCCAAAGGGAAGCCATGAACATGGCCCGCCAGATGGTCGAGGATGTGCGCCTGCCCGATCCCGAACGCATCCTGCGGGCCTATCCGCATCAGCTCTCGGGCGGCCAGCAGCAGCGGATCGTCATTGCCATGGCACTGATGGCGCAGCCTTCGCTGCTGATCCTCGATGAGCCCACGACCGCGCTCGATGTGACCGTCGAGGCCGGCATCGTGTCGCTGGTCAAGGAGCTGGGCGTAAAATACGGCACCTCGATGCTGTTCATCTCGCACAATCTCGGGCTCATCCTCGACACCTGCGACCGCATCTGCGTGATGTATTCCGGCGAGGCGGTGGAGACCGGCAACATCACCGAGGTCTTCGAGGATATGCGCCATCCCTACACGCAGGCGCTGTTCCGCTCGATCCCGCTGCCCGGCGCCGACAAGCACGAGCATCCCCTGGTCGCGATTCCGGGCAACTTCCCGCTGCCGCATGAGCGCCCGCCGGGCTGCAATTTCGGCCCGCGTTGCGACTATTTCAAAGCCGGCCAGTGCGACAAGGGCACCATCCCCATGGCCGAGATCGCGGGCAGCGACCGGCACGAGACCCGCTGCCTGCGCTATCGCGAAATCGACTGGGACGCGCCGCGCAAGGCCAGCGAAACCCATGAACGCACACCCATCGGCGATGTCGTGCTGCGCATGGAAGACGTCAAGAAATATTACGAGGTCGCCGCCAACGCCCTGTTCGGCGGTGCCGGCGCAACAAAGGTGGTCAAGGCCAATGAAAGCCTGACCTTCGATGCCCGCGAAAGCGAGACGCTCGCCATCGTGGGGGAGTCGGGCTGCGGCAAGTCGACCTTCGCCAAGGTGCTCATGGGGCTCGAGATCGCCACCGACGGCAGGATCCTGCTGCAGAACCGCGAGATCCAGGACATCCCGATCCAGAAGCGCGACACGGAGACCATCTCATCGGTGCAGATGGTGTTCCAGAACCCGTTCGACACGCTCAACCCCTCGATGACGGTGGGCCGGCAGATCATGCGCGCGCTCGAAATCTTCAAGGTAGGCCGCAATGAGAGCGAGCGGCGCGAGCGGATGCTGGAGCTGCTGGATCTGGTGAAGCTGCCGCGCGAATTCGCCGAGCGGATGCCGCGCCAGCTCTCGGGCGGGCAGAAGCAGCGCGTGGGCATCGCGCGTGCCTTCGCCGGCGATGCGCGCGTGGTCGTCGCGGATGAGCCCGTCTCGGCGCTCGATGTCAGCGTGCAGGCTGCGGTCACGGATGTTCTCATGGAGATCCAGCGCAAGAACCACACGACGCTGCTGTTCATCGCCCATGATCTCTCCCTCGTGCGCTATCTCAGCGACCGGGTGATGGTGATGTATCTGGGCCATGTCGTGGAGCTGGGCACCACCGATCAGGTCTTCGCCCCTCCCTATCACCCCTATACGGAGGCGCTGCTCTCGGCGGTGCCCATCGCCGATACGCGGGTCGAGAAGAAGAGCATCGTGCTCGAAGGCGACATCCCCTCGGCCATGGACCCGCCCTCGGGCTGCCCGTTCCAGACCCGCTGCCCGTGGAAATCGCAGGTCTCGGGCGACAAGTGCGAGCGCGAGGTTCCGCCCATGCGCGACTTCCCGGGCGGACACCAGATCAAGTGCCACCTCTCGGACGCCGATTTCGCGCGCATGGAGCCGGTCTTCCGCACCGCCGAAGACGCGGCCGAATAGCCCGCAACGATGGATCGGGGCGCTCAGCCGCCCAGGATGGTGGCGACGTAATGCGTGGTTTCCGCGTAGGGCGGGATCCCGCCATGGCGCACGACCTTTTCGGGGCCGGCGTTATAGGCCGCGAGCGCGAGCCGCCACTCTCCGAAACGCTCGAACATCATCGCGAGGTAGCGCGCGCCGGCCTCGAGGTTCTCGGCGGGCTCGTCGATATCGACCGCGAGCATCCGTGCCGTGTCCGGCATCAGCTGCGCCAGCCCCCGCGCCCCCTTTTCCGACACGGCATGCGGATTCCAGCCCGATTCCTGCTGGATCAGCCGCAGGTACAGATCCTCGGGGATGGAATGGCGCCGCGCGGCGGCGCGGGCCATGTCCAGATACGGCCCCGCGTAACTGCCGGTGAAGGCGGGAATGGTCGTATCGTCGCGACTCGAGGGCGGCCTGAGCCGGTCCGAACGCGAATACTGCTGCGACAGGCGGCCGTCGATGAGGTTGGCCTGACGCTGGAAAACCTCGTCGCGCGATTGAGCCGGGGAATTCAGGTCCAGCCCCTGCGCCAGCGCAGCACCGGGGAAGGCAAGACAGCTCACCCATCCCACCATGACGATCAGGCGCATCACACATCCCCCCAAGATTTCATCCATTATACCGCGTCTGAGGTGCGAATCCAGCACGCGCGCAGGCTCGGACGGGATATTGCCTTTGCCGCGGCGGCAGGAGTGATCTAAACGGGGCGGACAAGGCGAAGATTCGGGGAGGCGCGTATGGCGGGCTCGGTGAACAAGGTGATCCTGATCGGCAATCTGGGGCGCGACCCCGAGGTGCGGACGTTCCAGAACGGCGGCAAGGTGTGCAACCTGCGCATCGCCACCTCGGAGCGCTGGCGCGACAAGAATACCGGAGAGAACCGCGAGCGCACCGAATGGCATTCGGTGGCGATCTTCTCAGAGCCGCTGGTGCGCATCGCCGAGCAATATCTGCGCAAGGGCTCGAAGGTCTACCTGGAAGGTCAGCTGGAAACCCGCAAATGGCAGGACCAGTCCGGCCAGGACCGCTATTCCACGGAGGTCGTGCTGCGCCCCTACAAGGGCGAGCTGACCATGCTCGACGGCCGCGGCGAAGGCGGCGGCACCAGCGGTGGCGGCGGCTATGGCGAGGATCCGGGCCGTGGCGCCCAGGACAGCGGGCGCGCGGGCGGGGGCGGCTTCGGCGGCGGCGCCGACATGGATGACGAGATCCCGTTTTAGCACGCACGCGACCCTGTTGGGGCCCTCAGTAGGGGGCATCCACGCCATCAACCGAGCCCTGGCAAGGGGCCGGGGGATATCGCCCCCGGCCCCGGCTCTTCAGGCTTCCAGAATCGCGCGGATGCGACCCGGTGTCATGGGCAGATGGTTGACCGTCCTGCCGGTGAGCGCGAGAAACGCGTTCGCGATGGCCGGCGCCACCACCGGCAGGCCGAGCTCGCCCACCTCGGTCGGCGCGTCTCCGCCGCGCAGCACATCCACCGCGATCTCGGGC
>PWLT01000393.1 GCA_003558415.1 Hyphomicrobiales bacterium | reverse complement strand
TGTTTCCAGCTTCCGGTGCTGATGACGCTGATGGGCAAGGCGGGGCTCGTGTCGGCCAAGGGGCTGGGCGAGGTGCGCAAATATGCGGTGGTGGCGATCCTGACGCTGGCCGCGCTGGTCACCCCGCCCGATGTCATCACCCAGCTGATCCTGTTCGTCGCGGTCTATGGCCTTTACGAGATTTCGATCTTCCTGGTGCGCTATGTCGAGAAGAAGCGCAATCAGCGCCTGCGCGAGGAAGGCATCCTGGACGAGGACGAGGAACTGGACGACATATGAGCGAAGCCCTTCTCGCGCGCATCGCCGGGGCGCTGGAACGGATGAGCCCGCCGGCACTGGAGGCGCCCGATTTCGACGCCGCCGATGCCTTTGTGTGGCATGTCGCGCCCGACCGGCTCGAACCCGTGGGCACCGTCAGCCGTGTTCCGATGCGCCTTCTGGTCGGGATAGACCGCGCGCGCGATCTGCTGCTGGCCAATACGCGCCAGTTCGCCCGCGGTCTGCCGGCCAACAACGCGCTGCTCTGGGGCGCGCGAGGGATGGGCAAGTCGAGCCTGGTGAAGGCCGTGCATGCCGAGGTGGTGGCCGACGCAGCGCCCGGCGAGCAGCGTCTGAAGGTCGTCGAGATCCAGCGCGAAGATCTGCCCTCGATCCCGCGTCTTCTGGGGCTTCTGCGCGCGAGCGGGCAGCGGTTTCTGCTGTTCTGCGACGATCTGTCCTTTTCGCATGACGACGAGCATTACAAATCGCTCAAGGCGGTGCTCGAAGGCGGTATCGAGGGGCGGCCGGAGAATGTGCTCTTCTACGCCACCTCGAACCGGCGCCACCTGATGCCCCGCGACATGATCGAGAATGAGCGCTCCTCCGCCATCAACCCCTCGGAGGCGGTGGAGGAAAAGGTTTCGCTCTCCGACCGCTTCGGCCTTTGGCTGGGATTTCACCCCTGCAGCCAGGACGAATATCTGGAGATGGTGCGCGGCTATTGCGATGCTGCGGGGCTGTCCGTGGAAGCCGAACGCCTGCGCGCCGAGGCCATCGAATGGTCCGCCACCCGCGGCGCGCGGTCGGGCCGCGTGGCCTGGCAGTTCTTCTGCGACCTCGCCGGGCGCGAGGGCGTGCGCGTCTGAGGCGGGCGCGCCCAGTTGCCGCTGCGGCAGGAAAGAAATCGGATTACCAGAGCGCGCTTGCCGAGCGCTGTGGGGGCTTGGGGTGTTGCGTTTGATCGGGGGCTCGACCTGTTCCGAACAGCCAGGGCATGCGATCGCCCGAGATGGGCGCGTATGGCGCCCGCCCGGGGGGCGGGCGGGCGCATGCCCGGGCCGATTGCGGCCTGGGAGGAATGATCCGATGCACACGCAACACGCCATATGTCGCGCGCCCCTCCACTCCAATCCACCGGAGCGATCAAGATGCAGATCATCACCACCGAGCCCCTCACCGCCGATGCCTTTGCCCCCTTTGGCGACCTGCTTGAGGCTGCGGGGGCTCCCGACCGGATCATCAATCGCGGGCTCTGCGGGCGCTACCATGACCTCGCCCGCCTCGATTTCGGCCCCGAGGGGCGCGCGGGGCTGTCGATCTTTGACGCAACACCACGTGGCCTGCCCTACCGGCTGGACATGATGGAGCGCCACCCCGAGGGCAGCCAGGCCTTCCTGCCGATGCACGCCAATCCCTGGCTGGTGGTGGTGGCCCCCGACGAGGGCGCGCGCCCCGGCACGCCGCGCGCCTTCCTCGCCGGCCCCCGACAGGGGGTGAACCTGCTGCGCGGAACATGGCACGGGGTGCTCACGCCGCTGGCCGCGCCGGGGCTGTTCGCGGTGCTCGACCGCATCGGCCCGACAGCCAATCTCGAGGAACACCATTTCGACGCCCCCTTTGAGATCCGCGACCATCGCGGCGATTGACTGGTACGCATGATGAGCGGCGGGCGGCGGTGGCTCACCCCATCAGCCGGGCCATGTCCAGCATCCGGCAGGAATAGCCCCATTCATTGTCATACCAGCCGAACAGGCGCACCAGCCCGCCCTCGGTCACCCGGGTTTCCGGCAATGCCATGACCACGCTTTCCCGGCGGGCGCGCAGATCCGACGACACAAGCGGGCATTCGGTCACGCCGATCACCCCGCCCGCCGCACGCAGGGCCGCATTGGCCGAGGCCGCCGTGACCCGCCGGCGCGGCAACACCGCGAAGTCGATCGCCGAGACACTGGCGACCGGAACCCGCACGGCGGCGACCTCGATCCGTCCGCGGAGCGCTGGCAGAACCCGATCGAGCATCCTTGCCGCGCTGGTCGTGGTCGGCACCATCGACAGCGCCGCCGCGCGCGAGCGCGCCGGGTCGCCGCGCGGCGCATCCACGGTGGGCTGGCTGCCGGTATAGCAATGGATCGTGGTCATCCAGCCGGTCTCGATCCCCCAGTTGCTTTCGACCAGCCGGGCGAGCGGGGCCAGCGCGTTTGTCGTGCAGGACGCATTCGACACCACCCTGTGCGTATCCGCCAGCGCGCCCTCATTGACACCGAGCACGACTGTCAGCTCGGCGGCGTCCGAGGGCCCCGAGATCAATACACGCCGCGCCCCTGCCACGAGGCCGCGCCCGACGAAAGCCATGTCGTGGGCATGCCCCGTGCATTCCATCACCAGATCGACATCCGAGAGATCGAGCGTCGAGATGTCCTCGGCCCGGCTGAGGCGCACATGCTCGCCGCCGGGGAGCACCATCGCGCCCTCCTCCAGCGTCACGCCGCCGGGGAGCGGACCGAAGACACTGTCATATTCGAACAGATAGGCGCAGCTCTCGGCCGGCGCGATGTCGTTGACCGCGACGATCTCGATCTCCTCGCGCAGATACCCCTGCGACCAGGCGCGCAGAACCGTGCGGCCGATGCGCCCGAAGCCGTTGATGGCAACCCGGATCATGCGTGTCTCCCTGGCGGCCCGTGCGGGCCTGCCAACCGCGCGGCGCGCATTACAGGGTCATGATCCGTGCTTCGCCGGTCTCGTTGGAATAGCTGCAGCGCACATCATAGACTTCGCCGCCACTGCGCACGGTCAGCACCACATCGCGCCCGACCACGATGCCGCCGGCGCCGCTTACGGGGCGGCTCTCCGAGACGACGCGCATGTCCAGCCCCTGTTCCTGCGCCTGCTGGACGCAGGCGCGCTCGGCCGCGGCGCGGTTGGCGAGGCTGCCGCCCGCATCACCGATCGTGCGGTCGCCGCAAGCGGCAAGTGCGGCCAGGCACAGGGAGAACACAGCAATTTTCTTCATCGGGCTCACTCCATTGACAGGGATCCGCTGATACGCCGGACGCTCGACCCAGCAAATAGGACGCGAAGCCGCCCCGGGTAAAGCGCCAAGCGCAAAAAAGACGCGCGAGGCATCATCCGTGCAGCAGCGCGCGCGCGGCGTCGCGGGCGGCATCGGTGACCGTGTCGCCGGCCAGCATGCGCGCGATCTCGTCGATGCGCGCCGCATCGTCGAGCGGGGCGACGCGCGAAAAGGTCTGCCCGTCATCCACACGTTTCTCGACGCGCCAGTGATGCGCGCCCAATGCGGCAACCTGCGGCGAATGGGTCACCACCAGAACTTGCCCGCCCGCCGCCAGCGCCGACAGCCGACGCCCGACCGCATCGGCGGTGGCGCCGCCCACGCCTCGGTCGATTTCGTCAAAGATCATCGTGCGCCCGGCCGCCCCACGGGCCAGGCAGACCTTGAGCGCCAGCATGAAGCGCGAGAGCTCCCCGCCCGATGCGATCCGGTTGAGCGGCCCGGCGGGCGCGCCGGGATTGGTGCAGACCTGAAATGCCACCGCGTCGCGGCCCTCCGGCCCCGGTTCGCCGGGCTCGATCGCGGTGATGAAGAGCGCGCGCTCCATCTTCAGCGGCGCGAGTTCGCCCGCCATCGCCGCATCGAGCCGCGCGGCGGCCTCCCGGCGCGCTTCGCTCAGCGCGTCTGCCGCCGCGTCATAGGCCGCCTCGGCCTCGTTCAAGGCGGCCTGCAGCGCGGCGAGTTCTCCGGCGCCGCCGTCGATCGCCTCGAGCCGCGCGCGCAACTCCCCCGCGAGGCTCGCCAGATCGTCGGGCATCACGCCGTGTTTGCGCGCCAGGCCGCGCAGCGCAAAGAGCCGCTCCTCGACGCGCTCCAGTTCGGCAGGGTCGAATTCCAGCGCTTCGGCGCAGCGTTCGACCTCCTGCTGGGCCTCGCCCAACTCGTTCATCGCGCGTTCCAACGCCCCAAGCGCCGCATCGAGCCGCCCTTCGAGCCCCTCCGCGGCCCCTTCGAGCCAGCGCTGCGAATCGGTGAGCATCCCCTCCGCCCCCTCGCTCGACAGCGCCGCATGCGCGCGCGCAACATCGGCACGGATG
>PWLT01000191.1 GCA_003558415.1 Hyphomicrobiales bacterium | reverse complement strand
TATGCCCGACAAGCGCCCGCCCGATCTTCGGACCGAGGATTTCGGCGAGATCTATGACGGCTACAGCCCCGATCAGGCGGCCGAGCAGGCCGGGCGCTGCAGCCAGTGCGGCGTGCCCTATTGCCAGACGCATTGCCCGCTGCACAACAACATCCCCGACTGGCTGATGCTCACCGCCGAGGGACGTCTGCGCGAGGCCTACGAGGTCAGCCAGGCCACCAACACCTTCCCCGAGATCTGCGGGCGGATCTGCCCGCAGGACCGTCTGTGCGAGGGCAACTGCGTCATCGAGAAGGCCGGCCACGGCACCGTCACCATCGGCCAGGTCGAGAAATACATCACCGACACCGCCTGGCAGGAAGGCTGGGTGCAGCCCATCGCACCCGCAACCGAACGCGGCGAGAGCGTGGGCATCATCGGCGCGGGCCCCGGCGGGCTGGCCGCGGCCGACATGCTGCGCCGGGAGGGCCTGCAGGTCACCGTCTATGACCGCTACGACCGGGCCGGCGGGCTGATGACCTATGGCATCCCCGGCTTCAAGCTGGAAAAGGATGTGGTGATGCGCCGCATCGAACAGCTCGAACAGGGCGGCGTCGAATTTGTGCTCGATTGCGATGTGGGTCAGGATATCAGCTTCGACGCCATCCGCGGCAAGCATGACGCGGTGCTTATCGCCACGGGCGTCTACAAGTCCCGCGAACTCGAGGCCCCCGGCGTCGGCGCCGAGGGAATCGTGCGCGCCATCGACTACCTGACCGCGTCGAACCGCCATGGCTTCGGCGACGAGGTTCCCGAATTCGACTCGGGTGAACTCAACGCCGCCGGCAAGCGCGTGGTGGTGATCGGCGGCGGCGACACGGCGATGGATTGTGTGCGAACCGCCATCCGGCAGGGTGCGAAATCGGTCAAGTGCCTCTACCGCCGCGACCGTGAGAACATGCCCGGCAGCCAGCGCGAGGTCGCCAATGCCGAGGAGGAGGGCGTGGAATTCGTCTGGCTAACCGCGCCGCGCGGCTTCAGCGGCGATTCGGTCGAGGGCGTGATCGTCCAGCAGATGCGGCTTGGCGCGCCGGATGCGACGGGGCGGCGCAGCCCCGAGGTGATCGAGGGCTCCGACTATAGCGAACCCGCCGATCTGGTCATCAAGGCGCTGGGCTTCGAGCCCGAAGAGCTGGTGACGCTGTGGAACGTGCCCGAGCTGGAGGTCACCCGCTGGGGCACCATCAAGGCCGATTTCCGCACCCATGCCACCAGCCTGCCGGGCGTCTATGCCGCCGGCGACATCGTGCGGGGCGCAAGCCTTGTGGTCTGGGCGATCCGCGACGGGCGCGAGGCGGCCGAGGCGATCCTCGACTACCTCGCCCAGCCCGCGCAGGTGGCGGCGGAATAGGGGCCGAGATCTGCACAGGGCAAATCCGGCACATGAATGGCCGCCCAAGGGCAGCCAGTTCACTCAGGCATCGAGGCACCAGGATGGCTGACGTTTATGGAGGGGTTGCATGAGCGACCGGAGCGGACACTGCATCTGCGGCGCGGTGCGCCTGCATGTAGCGGATTTCCCGCCCGAGTTCGGCGCATGTCATTGTGAAACCTGTCGGCGTTGGACCGGATCGGCGTTTCTTGCCGCCACCGTCCCGCCAGAGCGCGTGCATGTCGCGGGCGGCGATCATGTGGCACGGTTCCGCTCGTCAGACTGGGCCGAACGCGCCTGGTGCGCGCGCTGCGGCACCAATCTGTGGTATCGTCTGACCAGACCCGGCGGTGCCTACGAGATTCCGATCGGGCTGCTGGACGACACGAGGGGGCTCAAATTCTCCTCCGAGATCTATGTCGACTGCCGGCCCGACTGCTTCGCCTATGAGGGCACCGCGGCGCGCGCCACCATGACCCGCGCCGAGTGCTTCGAGAAATTCGCCCCGTCCACCGAGGAGTGAGGACCATGACCAAACATGATGCAAGCTGGGCCGTCGCGGAAGCCGCGCGCCGCAAGTGGATGTCCGAGAACTCGCTCTACCGGGCCGAGGACGAGCATGACGCCTGCGGCGTGGGGCTGGTGGTCTCCATCGACGGGACGCCCTCGCGCAGGGTCGTCGAGCACGGCATCGAGGCGCTCAAGGCGGTGTGGCATCGCGGCGCGGTGGATGCCGACGGGCGCACCGGTGACGGGGCCGGCATTCATGTGCAGATCCCCGTCGACTACTTCCACGACCAGATCCGCCGCACCGGCCACGAGCCGCGCACCGACCGGCGCATCGCCGTGGGGCAGGTGTTTCTGCCGCGCACCGATTTCGGCGCACAGGAACACTGCCGCACGATCATCGAATCCGAAGTGCTGCGCATGGGCCACGCCATCTATGGCTGGCGCCATGTCCCGGTGAACATCTCCGTTCTGGGCGAGAAGGCCAACGCCACCCGCCCCGAGATCGAGCAGATCCTCATCATGGACGGCAAGGGGCTGGAGGAGGAGGATTTCGAGCGCGAACTCTACGTCATCCGCCGGCGCATCGAAAAGGCCGCCGCCGCCGCGCTGATTCCCGAGCTCTATCTCGCCTCGCTTTCCTGCCGCTCGGTGATCTACAAGGGAATGATGCTCGCCGAGCAGGTGGCGGAGTTCTACCCCGACCTCAAGGAAGAGCGCTTCGAGAGCGCCTTTGCCATCTATCACCAGCGCTATTCGACCAACACATTCCCGCAATGGTGGCTTGCCCAGCCCTTCCGGATGCTGGCCCATAACGGCGAGATCAACACGCTCAAGGGCAATCTCAACTGGCTCAAGAGCCACGAGATCCGCATGGCCTCGGGCACCTTCGGCGAGATGGCCGAGGACATCAAGCCGATCGTGGCCAACGGCGCCTCCGACTCGGCAGCGCTCGACGCGGTGTTCGAGGTGATCGTGCGTGCGGGCCGCAACGCGCCCATGGCCAAGACAATGCTGGTGCCCGAGGCCTGGTCGAAAAGCCGCATCGAGATGCCCAAGCCCTGGCAGGACATGTATGCCTACTGCAACGCGGTGATGGAGCCCTGGGACGGCCCCGCCGCGCTGGCGATGACCGACGGGCGCTGGGTCGCCGCCGGGCTCGACCGCAACGGCCTGCGACCCATGCGCTATGTCGTCACCAGCGACGGGCTGCTGATCGCGGGTTCCGAGGCGGGAATGGTCCCGGTCGAGGAGACCGAGGTGCGCGAGAAAGGTGCGCTCGGGCCGGGGCAGATGATCGCCGTGGACATGGCCGAGGGGCAGCTCTTCCACGATGTCGAACTCAAGGACAGGCTGGCCTCCGGGCAGCCCTTCGGCGAATGGGTCGAGAAGGTCGTGGACCTCGACGCGCTTCTGCGCAACCTTCCCGAGCGTGCGATGTTTGACAGCACCGAGCTGCGCCGCCGCCAGATCGCGGCGGGTTACACGATGGAGGAGATCGAGCAGGTCCTCACCCCAATGGCCGAGGACGGCAAGGAGATGATCGCGAGCATGGGTGACGATACGCCGCCCGCCGTGCTGTCGAGCATGTACCGCCCGCTCAGCCACTATTTCCGGCAGAACTTCTCGCAGGTGACCAACCCGCCCATCGACAGCCTGCGCGAGCACCGGGTGATGAGCCTCAAGACGCGCTTCGGCAACCTCAAGAACGTGCTTGACGAGGATTCCAGCCAGACCGAGATCCTGGTGCTGGAGAGCCCCTTCATCGCCAATGCCGAATTCGACGCCATGGTCGAGCAGTTCGGCGACTCGGTGGCCTTCATCGACTGCACATTTCCCGCCGGCAGCGGCGACACCGCCCTGCGCGACGCGCTGGAGCGCATCCGCGCCGAGGCCGAGGATGCGGTGCGCTCGGGCGCGGGGCATCTGGTGCTCACCGACGAGCATCAGGGCGAGGATCGGGTGGCCATGCCGATGATCCTGGCCACCAGCGCGGTGCATTCCTGGCTCACGCGCAACGGGCTGCGAACCTTCTGCTCGATCAATGTACGTTCTGCCGAATGCATCGACCCGCATTACTTCGCGGTGCTGATCGGCTGCGGGGCGACCACGGTCAATGCCTATCTGGCGCAGGACACCATCGCCGACCGGCTGGCGCGCGGGCTGCTCGACGGCAGCCTCGACGACGTGGTGCGCCGCTTCCGCGAGGCCATCGATCTGGGGCTGCTCAAGATCATGTCCAAGATGGGCATCTCGGTGATCTCAAGCTATCGCGGCGGGCTGAACTTCGAGGCCGTGGGGCTGAGCCGGGCGATGTGCGCCGAATATTTCCCCGGCATGCAGAGCCGGATCTCCGGCATTGGCGTGGCCGGCGTGCAGAAGAAGATGGAGGAAGTCCATGCCCGCGGCTGGCGCGGGGGGCGTGACGTGCTGCCGATCGGGGGCTTCTACAAGTACC
>PWLT01000307.1 GCA_003558415.1 Hyphomicrobiales bacterium | reverse complement strand
GGCCGCGCGCCGGCCAAGATCGATGAAACTGTAGCAGCTGATTTCAAGCGAGCGCTTGAAATTCTCGCGGCTGGTGTCGCGGAACCTGCCCGTGAGTTCGGACTTGTCGGAAAAGGCGATCGCATGGACAAGGAAATCGATGCTGCCCCATTCCTGCCCGATGCGCGCGAAGGCCGCATCCATGGATGCATCGTCGGTGACATCGACATCAACGAGGAAATCCGACCCCACCGATTGCGCCAGCGGCTCGACGCGCTTTCCGAAGGCCTCGCCCTGATGGGAAAACGCCAGCTCCGCGCCCTCCTCGGCCATGGCCCTGGCGATGCCCCAGGCGATCGAGCGCTCATTGGCAACCCCCATCACGAGGCCGCGCTTACCCTTCATCAGTTCGGCCATGCGGCGCTCTCCGATTCAATCGCGATAGGTGCTGAAGATCAGCGTTGCATTGGTTCCGCCGAAACCGAAGCTGTTCGAGAGCACGCTGTCGAGTTCGACATTCTCCCGGGTCTCGGTCACGATCTCGCCGGCGCGCAGCGCGGGATCAAGTTCCGCAACATTGGCCGAAGCGGCAATGAATCCGGCGCGCTGCATCAGCAGCGAGTAGATGGCTTCATGGACGCCCGCCGCACCGAGGCTGTGGCCGGTGAGCGACTTGGTCGAGGCAATGGGCGGCACCGCCTCCTCCCCGAAGACGCGGCGCACGGCCTCCACTTCGGTGACGTCACCCGCGGGCGTCGAGGTGCCGTGGGCGTTGATGTAATCGACCCGCCGCCCCTCGGGCAGGGTCTCCAGCGCCAGCCGCATCGAGCGCTCACCACCCTCGCCGGAGGGGGCGACCATGTCGTAGCCATCCGATGTGGCGCCATAGCCGGTCAGCTCGGCATAGATCTTGGCGCCGCGCGCCTTGGCGTGCTCAAGCTCCTCAAGCACCAGCATCCCGCCGCCACCGCCGATGACGAACCCGTCGCGCGTGGCATCGAAGGGGCGCGAGGCCGTCTCGGGCGTGTCGTTGTACTTGCTGCTCATCGCGCCCATGGCGTCGAACAGACACGACAGCGTCCAGTCGAGCTCCTCCCCGCCGCCGGCGAAGACGATGTCCTGCTTGCCCATCTGGATCAGTTCGGCCCCGTTGCCGATGCAATGCGCCGAGGTCGAGCAGGCCGAGGTGATGGAATAGTTCACGCCCTTGATCTTGAACGGCGTGGCAAGGCAGGCGGAGTTGGTCGAGGACATGCAGCGCGTGACCATGAAGGGCCCCATCCGCTTGGGGCTCTTCTTCTCCATGACGATGCTGTGGGCTTGAAAGAAATTCGATGTCGAGGGCCCGCCCGAGCCCGTCACCAGCCCGCTGCGCGGGTTGGAGATGTCAGCCTCCTCGAGCCCGGAATCGGAGATGGCCTGCTGCATGGCGATGAAGTTATAGGCCGCACCGGCGCCCATGAAACGCAGCTGGCGCTTGTCGATGTGATCCTCGAGCGTGATCTCGGGCTTGCCGTGGATCTGGCTGCGAAAGCCCAGCTCGGCATATTCGGGCGCGGCGACGATGCCTGAGCGCCCGGCGCGCAGGCTGGCCTCCACCTCCTGCGCGGAATTGCCCAGGGGAGAGACGACCCCGAGCCCGGTGACGACGACGCGACGCATGGGAAACCCTCCTTTTCGGGGTCAGCTCTCGGAAAGGGCGACCTTCATGTCCTTGACGGCATAGATCTGCTCGCCATCGGCCTCGACCCGGCCATCGGCCACGCCCATGGTCAGCCGGCGAGACTGCACCGCCTTGGTGAAATCGACGAAATAGCGCAGGAGCTTGCGATCAGGGCGGACCATGCCGGTCAGCTTGACCTCGCCCACGCCCAGCGCATAGCCCCGCCCCTGCCAGCCGCGCCAGCCAAGATTGAACCCGGTGAGCTGCCACAGCCCGTCGAGGCCGAGGCATCCGGGCATGATCGGGTTGCCGGGGAAATGGCACTCGAAGAACCACAGGTCGGGATGGATGTCGAACTCGGCCACGACATGGCCCTTGCCATGCGCGCCGCCATCGCCCGAGATCTCGGTGATACGGTCCATCATGAGCATCGGCGGCAGCGGCAGCTGCGCGTTGCCGGGTCCGAACAACTCTCCCCGCGCGCAGGCAAGCAGGTCTTCCTTGTCGAAATGCGTCGGTAGATCCGCCATCGGCTCGAAAATTCCTTTCTGGTCAGCGCCTGCGAACCTCTAGCACCGCTTTCGGCCAGGTGGCAAGCCAGCTTGGCGGTGCAAGCGCCACACCGCCCGGAAGCGCGCGGCATGGCCTGATTTCCAATTCCATTTGAAATCCATAGGCTGCAAACCTAATATCAGCACCATGAAGATCGATCACGCGGCACTCGGCCCGAATGCCACGCAACGCGGCGCGGCATGGCTCGCGCAGGCGGGGTTGCGGCCGACCCGTCAGAGGCTGTCGCTGGCCGCGCTCCTTGTCGGAGACGGGCACGACCGCCACGTCACCGCCGAGAGCCTGTTTGCCGCCGCGCAGGAGGGGGGCGAGCGGGTGTCGCTCGCGACCGTTTACAACACCTTGCGCGCCTTCTGCGATGCGGGGCTGATGCAGGAAGTGACGGTCGACGGCACGCGCAGCTATTTCGACACGCGCATCGAGGATCATCCCCACTTCTTCTGGGAAGACAGCGGCGAACTGGTCGACGCCCCCGCCGATGAGCTGGAAATCGCCCGCCTGCCGGAGCCGCCCGAGGGGGCCGGGATCGCGCGCGTGGATGTCGTCATCCGGCTGCGGCGCCGCTGAGCTCGCTTGCGCACCAACGGCAGCGGCCGTACCGGTTCAGAACCACTGCCCCGGCTCCATCAGCCCCAGATCCATGAGCTGCTGCGAATGCCAGGCGAAAGGCGTCGAATTGCGCCAACGGAAGCTTTCGATCTCGAAGGCCGTGCCGGGATTGGCCTTGAGCGCCTTGACGGTGCGAAAGGAGGCGATCGCCGCGGTCAGATTGTGATGCCAGGGGCAGGAATAGGTGTTGAGTTCCGCGTCGTTGAGGGTGTGATCCTCGTGCAGCCGCAGCCCAGGTTTCGCCCGGAACAGCGCGATGCGGTCGATGCGGCGGCTGTGCTGGGGGATATGCTGCTCGAAGCGCCAGCGCACGCCGCCGAAGAAATCGAGTTGACGCTCGCGCGGCGCACCCGAATGCGGATCGTGCCGTCCCAATGCGAAATAGCCGGTTCGGTCGAGATGCGCGTCCGACACGCGGACGCCCCCGGGCGCGCGCGCGAGGTCACCGGGATAGAGATCGACGACGAAAGTGAGCATCGCCTCGCGCCGCTCCTCGGCGTGAAAGCGCAGCATCTCGCCGATGCTGCGCGTCTCGCAGAAGGGGTAGAAGAGATATTCGGCGTTGAAGCCGTAATGCAGCCAGCGCCCCGGCGCGGCTTCGATCACCCGGTTCACCGCCCCCGTGACGGCGCCTGGCGCACGCACCGGCAGGCGCACCTGCACCACCCGCTCGGCCAGTGGCGCGGGAAGCTCCAGCCCCTCGGGCAGGAAGGCCACGATGGCGCCAAAGCCGATCCGCTCGAGATGGCGGAAGGTGCTGGCAATCTCGGCGTCGTCCTCGACGAAGATCAGTGCGATCGGATCGCGCGCCAGCTGCGCCGCGCCCTGCGCGAGGAAACTCTCCAGATCGTCAAAGCGCATCCCCCGCCTCCGCAGTAGCCGCATCGCCGCCGCGCAGGGTCGGCCAGCGGGCCCGGCAATGCAAGCACCCACACGCACGGCGTTGCGGCGCTGCGGAGAATTCGCTAGACCGGCCGTCGCCCCTCACCCGGAGATCGCAGCGATGGCCGAGCCCAGGAAACTCTTCGTCAAGACCTATGGCTGTCAGATGAACGTCTATGACAGCGAGCGTATCGCCGAGGCGATGGGCACGGCGGGCTATGTCACGACCGAGCACGCGGGCGAGGCCGACATGATCCTGCTCAACACCTGCCACATCCGCGAGAAGGCCGCCGAGAAGGTCTATTCCGAACTGGGGCGGCTCAAGGGGCTCAAGGCCGCGAACCCCGCGCTGAAGATCGCCGTCGCGGGCTGCGTGGCCCAGGCCGAGGGCGAGGAGATTCTGCGCCGCCAGCCGCTTGTCGATCTGGTGGTCGGGCCGCAGAGCTACCACCGCCTGCCCGCGATGGAGGCGCGCACCCGCGCGGGCGGACGCGCGGTGGAGACCGAATTCCCCGCCGAGGACAAGTTCGACCACCTGCCGCCGCGCCCCGCGCCGCGGCGCGGTCCGACGGCCTTCCTGACCGTGCAGGAGGGCTGCGACAAGTTCTGCGCCTTCTGCGTGGTGCCCTATACCCGCGGCGCCGAGGCCAGCCGCCCCGTGGAGCGCGTGCTGCGC
>PWLT01000001.1 GCA_003558415.1 Hyphomicrobiales bacterium | reverse complement strand
TCAGTGCATCCGCCTGGGAAGAAGCGCAGCGCTTCATGGGGCCCGAGCAGGCGTCGATCGTAGTTGTCGCTATGCTGGAACGCTTTGCCGACATCCGATCTCCCGGTGGCTACCTCCGCGCCCTGACGTCGAAGGCTGCGGCGGGCGAGTTTTCCTGCGGGCCGATGGTCATGGCGCTGATGTCCCGGAGAAATGCGGCGTGATGTTCACAGCTGTGAACATTCCCCCTGTCGACGGCCCAATCAACGAAGTTCACAGCTGTGAACTCCCTGGACCGCCTGATGAGCAAACGGCCGATAGAGTGAAAGGTTGGGGGTTTGAGGGTGACGGGAAGTGAGATCGGGAGAGTGGCTTCCGGCGCCCGTCGTGGAGAAGATCTGATGGCAAAAGTTGGCCCGAGAGTCACTCTGTCCCCCTCGCGGGACATTCCCTTCGACAAGCTCGTGCTGAGCCAGTCCAACGTGCGGCGCATCAAGGCGGGCGTCTCCGTCGAGGAGCTTGCTGAGGACATCGCGCGTCGTGGCCTCCTGCAGAGCCTGAACGTGCGTGCTGTTCTCGATGTCGATGGTGTCGAAACCGGCCTGTTCGAGATCCCGGCCGGTGGCCGTCGCTTCCAGGCGCTGTCGCTGCTGGTGAAGCAGAAGCGGCTGGCGAAGACGGCACCGATTCCTTGCATTGTGCGGGATGCAGCGTCGGAGATCCTGGCCGAGGACGACTCACTAGCCGAGAACATGCAGCGCGTCGCCTTGCATCCGCTCGACCAGTTCCGCGCCTTTCAGGCCCTGCGCGAGAAGGGGCAGGGCGAAGAAGCGATCGCTGCGGCCTTCTTCGTGACGCCGCAGATCGTCAAGCAGCGCCTGAAACTCGCTTCCGTCGCCCCTGCCCTGCTCGAGGTCTATGCCGAGGATGGCATGACACTGGAGCAGCTGATGGCCTTCACGGTGAACCCGGATCATGCGCGTCAGGTCCAAGTCTGGGACGCGTTGAAGAACTCCTGGAACAAGGAGCCCTATGCCATCCGCCGGATGCTGACGGAGACCTCAGTTCGGGCTTCGGATCGTCGCGCGGTCTTCGTCGGTGTCGATGCCTATGAGGCGGCGGGCGGCGTTGTGCTGCGCGATCTCTTCCAGGGCGATGACGGCGGCTGGCTCGAGGACCCTGCCCTTCTGGACCGGCTGGTGACCGAGGAGCTTCAGGCCGAGGCCGAAGCGCTCGCCACCGAGGGCTGGAAGTGGATCGAAGTGGCGACCGACCTGCCCTATGGCTACAGCCACGGTCTGCGGCGTCTGGCCGGTGATCCTGCGCCGATGACCGAAGAGGAAAGTGCTGCCCACGCGGCGCTCCTCGCCGAGTATCGTGCGCTAGAGGAGGAATACTCCGGCCAGGACGAATACCCCGAAGAGATTGATGCCCGGCTCGGTCATCTAGAAATGGCAATGGAAGCTTTCGAGCAGCGGCCTTTGATCTACGACCCGGCCGAGGTCGGGCGCGCTGGCGTCTTCGTGACGCTGGATCGGAATGGCAGCCTTGCGGTCTATCGCGGCTATGTCAGGCCCGAAGACGAGCCGCGCGAGGAGATCGCGGTCCAGGATGGCGATGGCGCGGACACCATGGGGCAGGGGGATGATGTCGGTGGTTCCAGTTGGAACCCGTCGGCCATCTCCTCTGGGGGCACCGTCATCACCTCGGGCGGTCAACCGATCGGCGCGGATGCGTCTGAGGATGAGGAAGACGGGGCGCTGAAGCCGCTGCCCGAGCGGCTGGTCATGGAACTGACCAGCCACCGGACCCTGGCGCTGCGCGAGGCCATCGGGCGTTCCCCCGATGTGGCTCTGACGCTCCTGCTCCTGAAGCTGGTAACGGATACCTTCCGCACCTCCTCTGCCACGGGCAGCTGCCTCGAGGCCTCGGTGCGTCACGTCTACATGTCCGCGCAGGCGCCCGATCTGAAGGACAGCATCGTGGCGAAGCTGGCCGATGAGCGTCATGCGGCCTGGGAGGCCGATCTGCCGCTTGGCGACGACGCTGCGCTCTGGGACTATCTGACAGTGCTCGACCAGGGCAGCCGTCTGGCGCTGTTGGCGCATTGCCTCAGCTTCGGGGTCAACGCGCTGCATGAGAAGGTGAACCCCTGTGGCGCGGGCATCTCGGCCAGCGGCCTGACCCGCCGCATGGCACATGCCGATCTCGTGGCGCGGGCAGTGGATCTCGACATGGTCGAGGCGGGTTGGGAGCCGACGGTCGATGGTTATCTCAACCGTGTGCCCAAGGCCCGGATCCTCGAGGCCGTGCGCGAGGCGAAAGGGGAGGGGACGGCGCAGCTCCTTGACCATCTGAAGAAGGGCGAGATGGCGACCGAGGCCGAGCGGCTTCTCAAGGGCAGCGGCTGGTTGCCCGAGGCCCTGCGTCGCGCTGATCTGGCAGCACTCGACGACCAGGAGATCGCAGAAGGGCAGGGGGAGGACGCTGGTCAGCCAGAAGATGTCGATCTCCCGGCCTTTCTGGCGTCCGACCTGCCGGAGAACGCCGCGTCCATGATGGCTGCAGAGTAATCTGAGCCATCCGGGGGCGGGGAAACCCGCCCTCAACCCCACTAAACACAACAATATCAATATTATGAATGTGAGCACTCGCATTCGGGATGAGGAATCATGTCTGCAACTACCATCATCAACACAGCCCCTCTGGGGGCGCTGATCCGCTACAGCGACGGCAGTCCCAAGCCGCCGGCGCGTTTCACCAAGAAGCTCGCTGCCTGGGAGCGATCGAACGGCGTCGGTCGCCTCGTGAAGAAGGAACCGCCCCGAGTCTATCCGACCTGGACGGCACCGTCCTCCTTCACGCTACATGAGGGGAATTTCTCCTCCGACGGGGTCATCCTCGTGACCATCATGCGCAGCCATTCTGCGGACAGCCGGTTGGTCTTCGAGGTGGCAGAGGAGCCGAAGCCCGGGCAGGTGCGCGTGCTGCTGGATTTCGTTGGCAACACCGAGCTGCTGCACCTGGCGGAATCCATCACCGCGGCCGAGCTCTGGATCGCACGGGAGGGTTATCGCAACGCGCGGCTCGAAATCGTCGGCGCCAAGGACGGCCATAGGGCAGGGGGCACGGACCTCGCCGCCTGAGCCCTGAGAATGCGTGAGGGGCCTGCCCACGGGCGGGCCTCTCACCGACCCTGAACCTCGTCCCGCGATATCGCGGGGCACCGAAGGTTCGATCCCCCAGAACGGAGATCATCAACCAAGAGCCTGCCCGGGAGGCTGGCGGCGTTGGAAGCATCCGCGGGACAACCGGCTCCAGTCGTCGGGGCACCATCCCCCGCTCGCCATTCCCTTCCTTGCCCCGAATCCCGTCTTCGAGATCAACCCGCAAAGGGGTCGGACTACGGGCGAGCCCGTGCCGCCGGGTGGATTCGGGCGAGCCGAACGCACCCGGTGATGTCAGCCAGTCTTCGGGCCTGCGGGGTCCTGTCGCGCGGGGGATGGTCCCCCGCCTCCAAGACAGGAGCCAAACAGATGTCCCGCAAAGATGCACACGCCTTCGCCGCCTCCCTCGCCGCCACGCTCATGGTCTCGATCGTCGTCTTCCAGGCAGGGGATGGAACCTTCGGCGCCGTCCCCGCCGATGAAATCGACGGAGACGAGGTCGTGATCGTATCGGAATACGACCCCTTCGGGTGAGGCTTCGGCCTCACTTCCCGAGGGCCCGGGCACGGCGCGGGTGCGCCGCGGAGCCGTTCGCCGACCAAGTGAACGGCATGCCTTTGCGGTAAATCTTGGGTGTAAACTGGACTGAATGGCGATATATAGAGGTTATGCCTACCGACTTCTCTGCCTTATCGCCCTCTGAGTTCAAGGCGCTTTCAGCCGATCTTATCGGTCCTGCCCTCGGCATTCGGTCTGACCCTGATCGCTGGCAAAACGCCCAAGAAACAGCGCGCAAGGTCACCCCAGTCGTTCCTTTTCATGGACGAACGGTTCGATCCGCGCATTGAGGACGTTTTTTGACGACATTCCCGACTTCCGTAGGCACATTAAGGCGACCTTGCTCTCGATCGCGCCCTCACAGATCCTGCGCGAGTCGACCCTCGAGCCGACAGCGTTCCTCAACAGCGCGGGCTATCCGAATCGAACCACCCAAGACCCGGCGACAGTGGCGTGAAACATCGCGACGGGGCTTTACTACAAGACTCAGGACCGTCCGCCCTGGAGGCTGTCGAATGTGCGGGAAGGGGTATGCTACATCGGGATGGCGTCATAGACTCGGCGGTATCAGACCTGTCCGGAGATTTTGCGGCGCAGGGCTTCGGCGAGGTGCAGCCTCAGCGGCTTGCCCATCTCGTTGCGCGGGATACGGTTGACGCGGAAGTGGCCGACGGG
>PWLT01000059.1 GCA_003558415.1 Hyphomicrobiales bacterium | reverse complement strand
TGGTCGGTGTTCATGCCGATGCCGAAGCGCATGCGGAGCACGCGTTCTTCGCGGGGGGTGAGGGTGGCCAGCACCCGGGTGGTGGCGTCGCGGAGGTTGGCCAGCGTGGCGGCCTCGAGCGGCTGGACGGCGTTCTTGTCCTCGATGAAGTCGCCGAGGTGGCTGTCCTCCTCGTCGCCGATGGGCGTCTCCAGCGAGATCGGCTCCTTGGCGATCTTCATCACCTTGCGGACCTTCTCAAGCGGCATCTGCAGCTTTTCGGCCAGTTCCTCAGGCGTGGGCTCGCGGCCGATCTCGTGGAGCATCTGCCGCCCCGTGCGCACCAGCTTGTTGATCGTCTCGATCATGTGGACGGGGATGCGGATGGTGCGCGCCTGATCGGCGATGGAGCGCGTGATCGCCTGGCGGATCCACCAGGTGGCGTAAGTGCTGAACTTGTAGCCGCGGCGATACTCGAACTTGTCGACGGCCTTCATCAGGCCGATATTGCCTTCCTGGATGAGGTCCAGGAATTGCAGCCCGCGATTGGTGTATTTCTTGGCAATCGAGATCACGAGGCGCAGATTGGCCTCGACCATCTCCTTCTTGGCCTGACGCGCCTCTTTCTCGCCCTTCTGGACCTGATTGACGATGCGGCGGAACTCGGGGATGTCGACGCCGACATACTGGCCGACCTGGGCCATCTCCCCGCGCAGCTCCTCGACCTTCCCGCGCGAGCGCTCCATCAGCGCCTGCCAGCCGCGACCGGGCTTGGCGGCCATGCGTTCGCACCAGGTCGGGTCGAGCTCGCTGCCGCGATATTCGTCGATGAACTCGCGGCGGTTGATGCGCGCCTGATCGGCGAGCTTCACCATGGCGCTGTCGATCGACATGATGCGCCGGTTGATCCCGTAGAGCTGATCGACCAGCGCCTCGATGCGGTTGTTGTGCAGATGCAGCGAGTTGACCAGCTCGACGATCTCGGAGCGCAGCTTCTGATAGGCGGCCTCATCATCGGCGGCGAAGGCGCCGCCTTCGGCAAGCGTCGCGGTCATGCGCTCGTCCTGCATCTCGGCAAGGCTGGTATAATCCTGCGCGATGCGGTCGAGCGTCTCCAGCACACGCGGCTTGAGGGCTGCCTCCATCGCCGCGAGCGACATCGAGGACTGGTCGTCCTCCTCCTCGTCGTCCTCGCTGCGCTGGATCGGATTGCCGTCAGCGTCATATTCGGGCTCGGCCTCTTCGGACTTGGCCTCGCCTTCGGCGGGCGCCGCCGCGACATCGAGCCCCCCGACCACCGCGCCGGGGATCTCGCCGTCCTCGTCCATGGTGTTGCCGAATGTGGTCTCCAGATCGATCACATCGCGCAGCAGGATGTCCTCGGCCATCAGCTCGTCGCGCCAGATGGTGATCGCCTGAAAGGTCAGCGGGCTTTCGCACAGCCCGGCGATCATTGTGTTGCGCCCGGCCTCGATGCGCTTGGCGATCGCGATCTCGCCCTCGCGCGAGAGCAGTTCCACCGAGCCCATCTCGCGCAGATACATGCGCACCGGGTCATCGGTGCGATCGAGCGTCTCGGAGGTGCTTTGCGACACCGTGACCTCGCGCGAGGTCGAGGTTTCCACGACCTCGCCGCCGGCTTCGCCCTCCTCGGCCTCCTCGGCCTCGATCACGTTGATGCCCATCTCCGAGAGCATCGACATGACATCCTCGATCTGCTCTGAGGAAACCTGCTCGGGCGGCAGCACGTGATTGAGCTGGTCATAGGTGATGAAGCCGCGTTCCCTGGCCGCGGCGATCATCTTCTTGACCGCCGTCTGGCTCATGTCGAGCACGACCTCGGAGTCCGCGGTTTGAGGCTGGGTGTCTTCGGTGTCTCTTGCAGCCATGAATGCTCCTGGGCGGGGCTGATTCGGATTCGTGAGTCATACCGGACGAATCGGGCGAATCACAGATGCGAACGCAGCTACCCTTTTCTCTTGATCCAGACCTCACCATCTATGAGGCGTTGCAGGTGTTGTGAAAGCGCCACGCGGTCCTCTCCGAGATCGGAGGCGTCGCTGAGCCCCGACCGTTCGACGCGGTGGCGCGCGGCCGCAGCCTGTGACAGGCGCCATGCGAGGCTTTCGTCGGCCATGCCGCCGATATCCTCCATCGCCTCCGAAATCTCCCTTCGAACGCCCCGCCTCGCCTCGAGTTTCGCGAGCTCTTCGGCCAGGCACATCGCGGCCATCTCGGCATCGCCGGTGTTGCGGACGGGTGGCGCGGTTGTGACATGGCTCAGCGCCATGACCTTTTCAAGGGCGCGGCCCGCTTCGGCGGCGATTTTACTGCGCAACGCCTCGGCATCCGCTGCATCGTGACCATGCCGCAACAGCGCCGTGCGCAACGCCTCATGTTCGGGCGTCGAAAGCTCCAGCGATTCGAGCTGCGTCTCGAACCGCCCCAGCAACTCGGGGTGGACCATCACGATGGCCAGGATCAGCGCCTCGCGAAGGCGTTCCGCAACCCCGTCCTCCTGCGCCGCGCCGAGAAGGGAATTGCGCGTGCTTGCCATCAGCGGCGCGCGGTGCGTCTGCCCTTTCGCGCCGCCGCCCCCGCCCGGGCCGCGCCAGCGGCTGCGGCCACGGCCGAACAGATCCGCGCGCAGCGCCCGGATCTCGTCGGCGCAATGGCTTCGGATCGAGGGATCGCGGATGCGGCCAAGCGCCGCGCGCAGCTTCTTGTCGAGCGCCGCGCGCCGCTCCGGGCTGTCGATGGGCTGCCCCTCCGTCTCGCGCCGCCACAGGAGCTGCACCGTGGGCACCGCCTGCTCGAGAATCCGCTGCATGGCCGCCGCGCCGCCCGCGCGCAGCACGTCGTCGGGGTCCTGGCCTTCGGGCAGGATCGCAAAGCGCAGCGATTGGCCCGCCTCGATCAGCGGCAGCGCCAGATCCATCAGCCGCATCCCCGCGCGCAGCCCCGCAGCGTCGCCGTCCAGCGCGATCACCGGCTCGGGCGCGATGCGCCAGATCATGCGCAACTGTTCCTCGGTGATCGCCGTGCCCAGCGGCGCCACCGCCGCCTCGAACCCTGCCGCGACCAGCGCGATCACATCCATATAGCCCTCGGCCACGATCAGCGTGTGGCCCTTGGCCACCGCCGCGCGGGCCGGGCCGATATTGTAGAGCGTGCGCCCTTTGTCGAAGAGTTCGGTGTCGGGCGAGTTGAGATATTTCGCATAGGCGCCCTCGCGCAGCGCCCGCCCGCCGAAGGCGATGCAGCGCCCGCGCGCATCGCGGATCGGAAAGACGATGCGGTCGCGGAACCGGTCATAGGGCGCGCCGCCGTCATCGGGCTGCGCCGCGAGCCCCGCGGCGATGATCTGCTCGGGCGCGATCCCGGCGCCGGTCAGATGCTTGAACAGCCCCTGCCGCGCATCGGGCGCATAGCCGATCCCGAACTGCTCGCGCAGTGATTCGGACATCCCGCGCCGGTCGAGATAATCGCGCGCCTCCGCACCCTGCGTGGTGGCAAGTTGCAGGCGGAAATGGCGCGCGGCGCGTTCCATGACCTCGACCAGCGACTCGCGGCGGTCGGCGCGCTCGGCCGCCTTGGGGTCACGCGCCGGCATCTCCATGCCTGCCTCGCGGGCGATGAGTTCGACGGCCTCGATGAAGCCCATATTCTCGGTCTCGCGCAGGAAGCTGATCGCATCGCCCTTCGCGTGGCAGCCGAAGCAATAGTAGAACCCCTTCCGATCATCGACATGAAATGAGGCCGTCTTTTCCTGATGAAAGGGGCACGGCGCCCACAAGTCGCCCTTGGCCTGATTCGACTTGCGCTGATCCCATGTGACCTTGCGCCCGATGAGACGCGACAGTGGTACGCGGTCGCGAAGCTCTTCGAGGAATCCGGGCGGGAGGCTCATGGCGCATAATATCGGCCCTCGAAGGGGGCGTGTCCAGCGCCGCGGATCGCCTCACCCGCGCGCCGCGAGGCCCCGCATCGCGGTTTCGATCTCGTGCCAGGCGCTATACGCGAAGGAGCGCATCACCAGCACCTCGAACCCGTCCTCGCGCCCGAGGATCAGCGCCGGGATATGGCCCAGCAGCGTGCGCGCCGATGCGTCAGGGCCGAACCGGCCCGCGCGCAGATCGACCGGCACCAGCCGGGCTAGCACATCGCCCGCCCCCGACCCGTGCAGGCGCAGGACCACCCAGCCATCCGAGAGATCAGTCAGCGCCGCGATTGAGCGCAGCGAGTCGGGCGGTTCGGCGCCGATAAGGAATGCCTGTGCGTGTCCTGCCCATGCGATTCGCGCGGCCCCCGCCTCCAGCGCCCGCCCCGGCGCAGGAAAGCCCAGGCCAAGCGATTGCTCCAACGCCGCATGGACGGCACCCCCCTGCCCTCGCAGCGGCGCCACCGACGTGA
>PWLT01000096.1 GCA_003558415.1 Hyphomicrobiales bacterium | reverse complement strand
TCATGGCCGCAGCGGCATCGCCCTGCGCGGCTGCGCGAGGGTTGCGCGCATGTCTTGCCGCGCCCTGTTCACGGCTGCGCGCGGCGTCCCGGCCAGCTTGACGGCGTCATTGTCCCGGGGGTGCCGGGGGGCAGGGGATTTCGAGTCCTTGGACGCGGCCATTGCCGAATCCGAACGAATAGGCGAAGCCCCCTGCCGGACCGGTATGGGGCCCAGTTGCCGGACAGGGAAGCTTCGCCGTCACTCGTTACAAATGATCGACGGCGGAATATGGTGCCGTCACGATGACAATACCCGGGTTGCTCGCGGCCGATACTGATGCAGGTTGGCGCCGTCGAAATTTTCTCGCCTGCACTCCCCGGGGCCACGAACGAAACGGACGGGCGCGGGGTGTTTCCCCGGCCCGTCCGATGGCAGTGAGATCTGAACGCGATCAGCCGGTCGGCGTGATCACGATTTCGACGCGGCGGTTCTCCGCGCGCCCGGAGGCAGTCGCGTTCGTGGCGATCGGCTCATAGAAGCCCCGACCCGTAACCGCGATGCGCGAGCCTCGGGTGCCGTTGGAGATGAGCACACGCGCAACCGCGAGCGCGCGGTCCTGGCTGAGCTGATTGTTATAGGCCGCCGATCCGACATTGTCGGTATGGCCGATGACGCGGACCGTGGTGTTGGGATGGCGCTGCAGGCTTTCCGACACCGCCCGCAAGGAGGGATGGAAGGCGGGATCGACAACCGAGGATCCCGTGCGGAAGGTCACCGAGTCCGGCAGGACGACCCGAAGGTCGTTTCCGGTATTGGTGATACCGACGCCCGTGCCGGCAAGCGACCGGCGCAGCTCGCGCTCCTGCGCCGCCATCTGCAACCCGAACGCGCCACCGGCCGCAGCACCCAGGGCGCCACCGATCACGGTCGCCCTTGTGTCGCCGCCGATGAGCTGCCCGGCTGCCGCACCGGTCAGGCCGCCGATCACGGCGCCGGTTGCGGGCTGACTTGTTGTCCCGTCAGGATTTACGCACCCCGCCAGCACCAGTGTTGCAGCGCTGAGGGTGATCGCGATCGTCTTTCCATATTTGCCCATCTTGTTCGTCCTTTCAAAGGTGCAGCCTGCGCGGGCCCGTGCCTGGCGCTCACACCGAACTGGGCTTAGAATGGCATCGATCTCGCTCGCCCATGCTGATCTGCATCAGGCTGGACATGCGCCGATGGGGGATCCTGCCCGATACCATGCGCGGGGACTTCGCGGAGATTTTCGATTGCCGGAATCGCGCGTTCGGGATGCGAATCCGAACATCAAGGACGTGGCGACAGCGATCGGCATGCCGGAGCCTGGACCCGCAGGACCGCGTGATCCGCCAGCCAACCGACAATCAGCGCGCACTGCGGCAGTGCCGCGACCTCCTTCGCCTCGCCTGCCTGCTCGGCCCTGCTGCACTCCACGACCGGGGGGCAGGCGCCGGGCGGGACGTCAGAACCCGCCGTCGCGCAGGCGCTCGAGAAGATCGTTGCGGCTGCGAGGGCGCGTTTGCCCCTGCCATGTTCGCTAACTCCGGTTCATGCTCGACAAGCAAGGCATAGGTCAAATGTGTTTGGGCGCGGCTCAGAAGTGCCCGGCGATCTCGGTGAGCTTCTCCTCGAACATCAGGGCTGCCCGGCCATGGCGAAATGCCCACGGCCTCCGCCATGGCCGAGCCGTTCCAATGGGTGGCATTGGGCGGCGCCTCCGGCACCATCTTTGCGACCGCCTTCAGGCGTGTCTCCCGGGGCAGCGGCGGCACACGCGATGGATGATCCAGTCGCGCCTGAGCCCTTCCACCCCCTCATTAAGATGGCGCGCATGCCAGCGCCCGACGGTGGGCTCTGAGCTATCCGCGCGTCGCGTGTCCCGACAATGACACACCATGCCGGAACCGGGAATCCTTCGTCAGGTGGAGAGCGCTAGCGCCAGTATGCGCGGCCTACCGCCGAGACGGCAATTGTCACGGCTGTCTCCTAAGAACGTGATTGTTCAACCGTCATCGGGTTCCTTAGGCGACCGCCACCAATTGCCGGCCCCGCTCGGCACAACTGTCCAAGGCGCGCACCTCCTGCAACGCGAACAGCGCGTCCCGAAACCGATGCTCTCTGAAGGACTGTCCATGAAAACTCCCGTAGCTTCCAGGTCGCCCGCCCGGGTGACGCGGCGCAATTTCCTTGGCCTCACCGGAGCCTCGGCGCTCGGCCTTGTGCTCCCGTTCGCGCCGCCCGTCTCGGCCGAGGAGCTTCATCCGAAGGTGGTGCACATGATCCATCAACGGTCGGGCGAGGTGTTTTCGGAAGTGTATTTCGATGGAAAACAGCTGATCAACGAGGCGCTCACCAAATTCTCGGTCTTTGCCCGAGACATGCATGCGGAAGAGGCACGCGACATGGACGCCAAGCTCCTGGACGTCGTATGGGCTATGCAACAGGAGCTGGGTCTCGACGAACCGTTGGAGGTCACCAGCGGCTACCGGACACCGCGAACAAACGCGCGAACGGCCGGGGCTTCCAGGAACTCTTTCCATGTTCAGGGCCAGGCGCTGGATCTGAAACACAAGGCGGGCATCGCCGCGCTGCATGCCGCCGCCGATGGAGCGGCGTCAGGCGGCGTCGGCCGCTACCGAACCTTCGTTCACATCGACACCGGCCCTGCGCGCCGCTGGTAGAGCCTTTCAGCGTCGTCTGTTTCCGCCCGGCCTGAACCGTGCTGTCGCGCCCGGACCGCGGTTCGGTCGGGCCGACCTTCATATCCTCGACCGTCGCGCGCGTGCGCTACTTCGCTACCGTCTTGAGTTTGATGCCCAGTTCCCGGCTCAGCTGCTCGAACGGTGTGCGTGGTCGTGGCGCTCTCCCGTCGCAACCGATACCCACGCGCCAAGGGAACCGCCGCAGGGTCAATGTGCCTCGATTTCGAACCTCTCGCCGACGTCAGGGGCGATCAAACCGCAAGCGCCTGATCGCCGTCGCCTTCGCGGGTTGAGCGTGGTTTCGTGGACTATGTCGTTATTGGCGTCGTTACCGACGCAGTATCGGGCGGAGGTTCTGGTGCGGGACGGTTTGGTGTCGAGGATGGAGCGACGGCAGCGGTTGTCGGATGAGGCCGCGCTGGCGATCCTCGGCGACGCCGGGATGTATGGCTGGACGGCGGCGGATGTCGCCCGGCGACATGAAGTGACGCGCAAGCACATCTACCAGTGGCGACGTGAGATGCGGCGCACCGCAGATGGGATGGTTGCCGCCCTCGACGACCTGTCTTGCGGACAAGTCGCGGATCGTGCTGTTCACGCCTTGCCTCTGTCAACTCGGGCGGAGCGGCCCTGTTGATTGCCGATTTGCCGCCCATTTGTTAGTGAACCTCCTTGACAGGCAGCAAGCAGCCTATGGGAAATGGCGGCATGCCGAAGTTGTGGGCACTGAAGATCGCGCTGCTGACAGCCATGGCAATGGTGGCCTTTGCCGCGAACTCGGTCCTCAACCGGCTTGCTCTTGCGCAGGGCGAGGCTGATGCGCTCACCTTCACCGGTGTCAGGCTCGCCTCCGGCGCGCTGATGCTGGCCCTCATTCTCGCCTATCGTGGCGCAGTGCCGCGTCGCGGTCTGATTGGCGGCAGTCCGGGCGGTGCGCTGGCACTTTTCGGCTATGCAATTGCCTTCTCGCTCGCCTATCTCAAGCTTGGCGCCGGAACCGGCGCGCTGCTGCTCTTTGCGAGTGTTCAGATCGGCATCCTCGGCTGGGCTATCGGCAAGGGCGACAGGCCCGGCCTTTTCGAGTGGGCGGGCTTTATGATCGCGATGGTCTTTCTTGCTTTACTCCTGATGCCAGGCCTCACCGCGCCCGATCCGCTTGGCGCCGTCCTGATGGTAGTGGCGGGGCTTGCATGGGCAGCCTACACGCTGATTGGGCGGGGATCGGTCGCACCGCTCACCGACACGGCGGGCAACTTCATTCGATGCCTTCCCGTGGCACTCGTGCTCATCCTGCCGGGGCTTTGGGCACAGACCACGAGCCTTGCCGGTTGGTATCTTGCCATAGCCTCCGGGGCGTTCGCCTCGGGCCTCGGCTACGCTGTCTGGTATAGTGTCTTGCCCGCGCTGGATCGAAGTACGGCTGCCTATGTTCAGTTGACTGTACCGGCTATTGCGGCCGCAGGGGGCGTGGTGTTCATCGCCGAGCCGCTGACACTTCGCCTTGCCCTCTGTTCGGTCGGCATTCTGGGCGGTGTCGGATTGGCATTGTGGGGCGCGGAGGCGCGCAGGCGAAGGGCATCGAAATCCGGCCCCGTGGCGTGACAGTGACAATCGCCGGTCCGGGGTCACGCAAGCCCGATCTGAATTTCGGCAAGGCTGTCGAGTTGCGCGTGGATATGGGTTTCCAG
>PWLT01000275.1 GCA_003558415.1 Hyphomicrobiales bacterium | reverse complement strand
CGAGGGCACGAGGCGGTCGTAGCTATTGGCGTGGGGGGCAAAGAGCAGCATGGAATCCCCCATCGCGGCCAGGCAACCGGCGATGGCGTGACGCAGCGTTGGCGTGCCCTTCGGCCCGCCATCGTCGAATACATTGGCGCCGGTGCCGTCGAGCACCGAGAAATGCATATGCATTCCGTTGCCTGGCTGGTCCGGGTAGGGTTTGGCCATGAAGCTCGCCGCGAATCCGTGCCGGCGCGCGAGCCCCTTGACCAGCAGCTTGAACAGCCAGGCGTCATCGGCGGCCTTCATGGCATCGCCATGCAGCAGGTTGATCTCGAACTGGCCGAGCCCGGCTTCGGAGATGGCGGTGTCGGCGTCGATATCCATCTCTTCGCAGGCATCGTAAAGATCGGTAAAGAAGCGGTCGAACGCATCGAGCGCGCGCAGCGCCAGCGTGTCCGCCCCCGGTCGTCGCTTGCCCGATCGCGGCGAGGGCGGCACGCGCAGGTCCTTGCCGGAATCGTCGATGAGGTAGAATTCCAGCTCCGTGGCCACCACGGGGGTGAGCCCGCGCGCCGAATACCGCCCGACCACCCGCGCCAGCGCGTGGCGGGGGTCGCCGTCAAAGGGGGAGCCGTCCTCGCGAAACATCCAGATCGGCAGAAGCGCGGTGGGCGCCTCGAGCCAGGGCATGGGCAGGAATCCGCGCTCGGTGGGCTGGAGCACACCGTCGGCATCGCCCGTCTCGAACAGCAGGGGGCTGTTCTCGATATCCTCGCCCCAGATGTCGAGATTGAGCACCGAAAGCGGAAAGCGCGTCCCGTCCTTGAGGACCTTTTCGGCAAAACGCGCCGGGATGCGCTTGCCACGCGCCTGACCGTTGAGGTCGGCGGCTGCCACCCGGATCGTCTTGACCTCGGGGTGCTCCCGCAGCCAGTCCTTCATGGTCTCACCTGATATATTGTGGCCGAAACCGCAGACGCGGGCGCGCCGCAGGGGAAAGATGCCGGTTCAGGCGCTGGTTGACCAGCCCGAAAAGCCCGATGATCGCGAGGGTGAGCACGATGAAATAGAGCGCCACCAGCGGATAGGCGAGGAAGGGGTTGAAGGTCTGATCTACGAAGTAGCGCGCGTAGTAGAACGCCTCGCCCGATTGCTGGCGCGCGGGGAAGGCCGACAGGAACACCAGCGTCGTCGAATGCGTCAGGAAGATCGCCTCATTGGTGTAGCTGGGCCAGGCGAGCCGGAGCATATTGGGCCATGTGATGCGGCGGAACTTGGCAAAGCCCGACAGGCCGTAGGCATCGGCCGCCTCCAGATCGCCCTTCGGGACCGAGCGCAGCGCGCCATAGAACAGCTCGGCCGAATAGGCGGTGGTGTTGAGGATCAGCACGAACAACCCGCCGACCTGCGCCGTGGTCAGTGCCGAGCTGTGCACCGTGAGCGTGGTGAACCCCAGCGGGATTTCGACCCCCACCCGCGGCAGCAGGATGAACAGCGAGTAGAAGAAGAAGAACTGGATAAACAGCGGAGAGCCGCGAAAGACGAAGACGAAGGCCGTGGCCGGACGCCACAGAAGCGGGTTGTCACTGAATTTCGCCACGGCGACGGCGGTGGCGAGGAAAAACCCGATGAAGATGGCGACGCCCGCGAAATAGATGTTCCAGATCAGCCCGCCGCCGATGAGGAAAAGCTGGTCGCAAAACGTGATGTCGAGCCCGCGCGGCAGCAGGTTCTCGCCATAGTCGCGCCCCAGCGGGCGCAGGATATAGCCCTGAAAGCTCTCGGCGCAGGTCCTGCTCATGGCGCGGCCTTCCGGCGGCGCTGGCGCTCGCCCTCGGCGGTGGCCTGCCCGCGCGAGAGGCGCTCGGTGAGCCGCCCGAAGATGCGCTCGCTCCCCCAGGTCAGGAACAGGTAGAAGACCAGCAGAACGAGGAAATACCACACCCGCCAGTCGGGATGGGGATACTTGTAGAGCGAGGTCTTGGCGCCACCCAGCTCGCGCGCCCAGTAGACGGCGTCCTGAATGCCCAGCAGGAACAGAAGCGGTGTGGACTTGATGAGGATCTGCCAGATATTCGACAGCCCCGGCAGCGCATAGACCCACATTTGAGGCAGCACGACGCGGCGGAACGCCTGCCCCGGCGTCATCCCGTAGGCTTCGGCGGTTTCCACCTGCGCCTTGGGCACCGCGCGCATCGCCCCGTAAAGCGTGTTGGCGACGAACGCGCCGAACACGAGCGCGAAGGCGATCACGGCCATGGAGAAGCCATAGACATTACGCGCCCAGGCGCTGGCGCCCACGGGCGGCATCTTGGCCTCGCGGCAGACGATGAAATCATTGCCCTGGCGGATGGGTTGGTCCCAGTCGGGGCAGTTGATCTGGTGCAGCACCCATTCGATGCCCTGGCCCAGCGCGATGGGCACGAACAGGAAGAAGACAATGTCGGGCACCCCGCGCACGAGGTTCACATAGCCCTTGCCGATCAGGTTGACCGGCGCGAGGCGCGCGCGCAGCGCCAGCGCGCCCAGCATCCCCATCGCCAGCGCCAGCGGCGCCACGACCGCCAGCAGCAGCATGACCACCCCGAAGGACCAGTAGAACGCCAGATGCGTCCCGCTTGTCAGGTAGCAGGCAAACCACTGCCATTGCGGCAGCGCGGAGGGATCATCGCAAAACCCGAACATGGCGGATCGGGGCCGAAAGTGTCGGCCCCGACCATGCGAGCGGTATCAGAACAGCGGCGTGTCCTCGCCGAACCACCTGACCAGCAGCTCGTTGAGCGAGCCGTCTTCCTTCATTTCGGTGATCACGGCGTCGAAGGTCTCGCGCAGCTCGTCGTCGCTCTGGCGTGTACCCATGCCGACACCGCCGCCGATATGCATCGGCTCCCCGATGAATTCGAGGTCCGTCGATTCCTCGACGATCGGGCGCAGGAAGTCACCATCGGCCAGAACCGCATCGGCCTCGCCCGCGCGCACGGCCGCGATCGTCTCGTCGGGGGTGGGGAACTCGATCAGATCGGCGCCGGACTCGGCCACGTAGCCCGCCTGCACGGTGTTCGACTGCGTGGTAATCACGCCCGATTCGATGACCGATGGGTCGGTTCCCACCAGCGCGGCATAGCGCGAGGGGTCGGGCTCCTTGTAGTTCTGGGTGAACGAGATCACCTCCGCGCGCGCCTCGGTGATGCTCATCCCGGCGATGATCGTGTCATAGTTGCCGGCGACCAGGTTGGGGATGATCGTGTCCCAGTCATTGATCACCCATTCGCATTCCAGCCCGGCGCGCTCGCACATCTCGTTGCCGAGATCGATCTCGAAGCCTTCGAGCTCGTTGTCGTCATTGATGAAGTTGAAGGGCGGGTAGGCGCCTTCGGTGCCCATGCGCACCACATCCTGTGCGGCAACTGCAGAGGTTCCAAGCGCAAGCGCGGCGATGGCAAGTGTCAGTTTCTTCATTGTAACAGTACTCCCTGAAGGTTGGTTGGTCGTGCTTCACGCGGCGGTGGCAGACAGGAACCCGCGCAGCCGCTCGGTGCTGGGTGCGCCGAACAGCCGCTCGGGCGGGCCTTCCTCCACGATGCGTCCCTCATGCAGAAACACGACGTGGTTGGATACATCCGCCGCAAGCCGCATGTCATGCGTTACCAGAAGCATGGTGCGCCCCTCTTCCGCAAGAGCTTTGATCACCCGCACCACCTCCTGTTCGAGCTCCGGGTCGAGCGCCGAGGTCGGCTCATCGAAGAGAAGCGCGCGCGGCTCCATGCACAATGCCCGTGCGATGGCGGCGCGTTGTTGCTGGCCGCCCGACATCTGCGCGGGATACACATCGGCCTTGTCGCCGATGCCGACCTTGTCGAGCAGGGCGCGGGCGCGCGCCTCCACCTCCTCGCGCGGCTGGCGCAGCACCGTGAGCGGCGCCTCCATCACGTTCTGCAGAACCGTCATATGCGCCCACAGGTTGAACTGCTGGAACACCATGGCGAGGTTCGTGCGGATGCGGATCACCTGCGCGCGGTCGGCCGGCTGGCGAGAATGCCCGCTGCCGCGCCAGCGCACCGGCTCGCCCTCGAACCAGATGTCGCCCTGCTGGCTGTCCTCAAGCAGGTTGCAGCAGCGCAGAAGCGTGGATTTGCCCGAGCCCGACGAGCCGATCATCGAGACCACATGCCCGCGCGGTGCGACCATGTCGACGCCTTTGAGCACCTCCAATGCGCCGTAGCTCTTGTGGAGGTCACGGATCTCGATGACGGGCGGGGTGTCGTTGCGGGTCAACAGGGTCTGCCACTTGCCTTGGTAACGCTCACAGTAGGGCAAGAATCGGCTGGCGATGCAATGATTTCCTGCGGCCCGACGCGACGTCGCCGCGGCATTTTCATGGCGCCGGGGGCAACGGGAGCGCCAGGTAGGTGCTGG
>PWLT01000093.1 GCA_003558415.1 Hyphomicrobiales bacterium | reverse complement strand
TCTTCGCGCCCGAGGATCAGCGCCGGGATATGGCCCAGCAGCGTGCGCGCCGATGCGTCAGCGCCGAACCGGTCCGCGCGCAGATCGACCGGCACCAGCCGGGCAAGCACATCGCCCGCTCCCGACCCGTGCAGGCGCAGGACCACCCAGCCATCCGAGAGGTCGGTCAGCGCCGCGATTGAGCGCAGCGAGTCGGGCGGTTCGGTCCCGAGAAGGAATGCCTGTGCATGCCCCGCCCATGCGATTCGCGCAGCCCCCGCCTCCAGCGCCCGCCCCGGCCCAGGAAAGCCCAGGCCAAGCGATTGCTCCAACGCCGCATGGACGGCACCCCCCTGCCCTCGCAGCGGCGCCACCGACGTGATCGGGCCAACCGTCTTTTCCCCCAGCCATGCCGCGCCCGCCTCGAAAGGTGCGCGCCCCTCCAGCGCCGTGTTCGCGATCAGCTCAGCCACGCATCCGCCCTCCCTCGGGATCGAAGAACGCGGGCGAGCAGACCTCGCAGGCCGCGTCCAGCCCGCGCGGATGATCGACCAGCCGCACCCGCTCGCCCCAGCGCGCCCGCCCGTTGACCAGAAATGCCAGCGCCAGATGGCTGGCCAGTGTCGGCGAATAGCCCGCCGAGGTCACATAGCCACGCGCATTCGCGCGCACGGCATCAACGCCCGTATCAAACAGATGCGCGCCGGGCGGCAGTGCCTGCCCCGGCTTGACGGGGCGCAGCCCGACAAGCTGCTCGCGCTCGGGGCCGTGCAAGCCGGGGCGGCGGCTGGCCGCCTTTCCGATACAGTCCTTGCCCGCACTGACCATGCGGCTCATGCCGATATCGAAGGCCGTGACCCGGCCGTGTATCTCGGCATGGGTGATGAAACCCTTCTCGATGCGCAGGACGTTGAGCGCCTCCATCCCGTAGGCGCCTCCGCCCATGGTCTCGGCCCGCCCGACCAGATCGCGAAAAAGCGCCGCGCCGTAGCGCGCCGGCACCGCGATCTCGAAGCCCATCTCACCCGAGAAGGAGATGCGGAAAAGCCGCGCCGCCACCCCCATCACATGCACCGGCCCACAGGCCATGAAGGGGAAATCCGCATCGCTGATCGCCGTGTCGAGCAGCGTGTTGAGAAGCTCCCGCGAGCGGGGGCCCGCGACGGCGAATTGTGCCCAGTGATCGGTGACCGAAGTGAAACGCACATCCAGATCGGGCCGCAGCACCTGATGGACGAATTCCAGATGCCGCATCACCGGCCCGGCGGCGGCGGTGGTGGTGGTCATCAGCCAGTGATGATCGCCAAGCCGCGCGCAGGTTCCGTCATCCATCACATGCCCGTCCTCGCGCAGCATCAGCCCGTAGCGCACGCGCCCGGGCCTGAGCGTCGAGAAGGTGTTGGAATAGACCAGATCGAGGAATTCGCCCGCATCCGGCCCCTGAATGTCGATCTTGCCCAGCGTCGAGACATCCGTGACGCCCACGGCCTCGCGCACCATCGCCACCTCGCGGTCGCAGGAGTCGCGCCATGTCGTCTCGCCGGGGCGGGGGAAATAGCTGGGGCGATACCACAGCCCCGCCTCGATCATCGGCGCGCCGCGCGCAACGCTGGCGGTGTGCGAGGTGGTGAAACGCTCGGGCGCGAAGCCCTTGCCGCGCGCGCCCGCGCCCAGCGCGGCGATGGAGACGGGCTGAAACGGTGGGCGGTAGGTGGTGGTGCCCGTCTCGGGGATGGAGCGGCCGGTAGCATCGGCCAGCACCGCCAGCGCACCGATATTGGAGTTGCGCCCCTGATCGGGGGCCATGCCCTGGGTGGTGTAGCGCTTCATGTGCTCGACCGAGGCGAAGCCCTCCTGCGCGGACAGTTCCACATCCTTGGTGGTCACGTCATTGGCGAAATCGAGCCAGGCGCGCCCCTTCGCCTCGACCCGCCAGAAACCGCGCTGCGTGGGTGCCGCATCTTTGGCCTCGGGCAGCGCCGGATCGGGCGCGCGCATCCTGAGCGCCTCCAGCGCCTGCGCCGCCGCGCGATGGCCGTCGGCCAGGCAGCCGGCGGTCGAGAAGACACCCGCCGCCGCACCGCAGGGGGTGAGGCCCGGCACCGCGCCGGGCGCGCCCGCATCGGGTGGGACGAAGGCCGCAAGCTCGTCGCGCCAGACCGGACGCGCGCCCATGTGACAGGCGAGGTGGACATTGGGGTTCCATCCCCCCGCGATGGCGAGGCAGTCGGCCGGCATGGTCCATTCCTCGCCCCGCTGGCGCAGCCGGATCTCGCGCAGCCCGTGGCGCCCGCGCGTGCCGATGACCTCGGTGCCCGTATGGACAGGAAAATCGGCGCTTGCCGGGGTCTCCTCGCGCGGGTCGATCACGGTGGCTTCGAGCCCCGCGGCGATCAGCGCGCGCGCGGTGCGATAGGCGTCGTCATGCCCGCCGAAGACCGCAACGGCGCGCCCCGGCGCCACCTCCCAGCGGTTCAGGTAGGCGCGCAGAGCGCTTGCCAGCATCACGCCGGGGCGGTCGTTGTCGGGAAATGCGATGGGCCGCTCCAGCGCCCCGGCGGCCAGCACGGCGCGCCCGGCCACGATGCGCCAGAAGCACTCCCGCGGCAGGTCCGGCGTATGGGTGCGGTGCAGCCCCACTCGCTCCAGCGCGCCCCAGGTGCCACCATCATAGGCGCCGGTGACCGTGGTGCGCGTCATCAGCCGGACATTGGGCATCGCGGCAAGCTCGGCGATCACCCCCTCCGCCCAGTCGGCCCCCGGAGCCTCGCCCACGCGCTCGCCCTCGGCCAGAAGCCGCCCGCCCATGCGGCTGTCCTGTTCGGCGAGGATCACATCGGCGCCCGCACGCCCCGCAGCAAGCGCGGCCATCAGCCCCGCCGGGCCGGAGCCGATCACCAGCAGATCGCAGAACGCATACGCCTTCTCGTAGCGCCCGTCGTCATGCGCGCCCGAAAGCCGCCCCAGGCCCGCGGCGCGGCGGATCAGCGGCTCATAGACCGACTCCCAGAAATGGCGCGGGCGCATGAAGGTCTTGTAGTAGAACCCCGCGCCCAGAAACCGCGCGAGGCGGTCATTCACCGCCAGCACATCGCGGCGCAGGCTGGGCCAGCGGTTCTGGCTGCGGGTCTCGAGCCCCTCGAAGATCTCCTGCACCGTGGCGCGGGTGTTCGGCGTGAGCTGATCGCCCTCGACCACCTCGACCAGCGCGTTGGGCTCCTCCGGCCCTGCGGTCAACCCCCCGCGCGGGCGGTGATACTTGAATGACCGCCCCATCAGCCGCACGCCATTGGCCAGCAGCGCCGAGGCCAGCGTGTCACCCGCAAAGCCCGTGTAGCGCCGCCCGTCGAAGGTAAAGCTCACAGGCTGCGAGCGGTTGATCAGCCCCTTGCCGTCGATGCGCATCAGCCCGCCTCCGCCGCATTGGCGGCCAGGGTTGCGCCAAACACCTCATGGGTGACGGTATCGCGCTCGACCACCAGCCAGGCACCGCAGCCGCCCTCATGCTGGAACAGCTCGTGCACGCGCCCGGCGGGGTTGTCGCGCAGATGCAGATAGGCATCCCACGCCTGAGGCGCGGCATCGGCTGCGGGGCGGCGCATGTAGTCCTCGGCGCCGATGAAATGGAACTCGCGCCGGTCGCGGGGGCCGCATAGGGGGCAGGGAATGCGCATCGCTCGATCCTCAGTGCAGGTTGTGCTGGCTGCCGGTGCCTTCCTCGTCGAGCAGATCACCGGTGGCGAAGCGATCCAGCCGGAAGCGCGCGGCGACCTCGTGCGGCTCATCCCGGGCCATCAGATGCGCCATGCACCAGCCCGAGGCCGGCACCGCCTTGAACCCGCCGTAGTTCCAGCCGCAGTTCAGGTACAGCCCGTCGATATGGGTGCGGTCGATGATCGGCGAGCCGTCAGGCGACATGTCCATGATCCCGCCCCATTGGCGCAGCACGCGCGCGCGCCCGATCATCGGCATCAAGGTCATGCCGGCCTCCATGACATGCTCCATCATCGGCAGGTTGCCGCGCTGGGCGTAGGAGGTGTGGAAATCGAGATCGCCGCCGAAGACCAGCCCGCCCTTATCCGACTGGCTGATATAGAAATGCCCCATGCCGTAGCTGATGACATGGTCGATGCAGGGCTTGAGCCCCTCGGTGACGAAAGCCTGCAGGATATGGCTTTCGATCGGCAGGCGCATCCCGGCCATGGCGGCCACCTGGCTGGAGCGGCCGGCGACGACGATCCCCACCTTCTTCGCGCGGATCTCCCCGCGTGAGGTGCTCACCCCCTGCACCTTTCCGCCTTCGACGCTGATCCCGGTGACCTCGCAATTCTGAATCAGATCCACGCCGCGCCGATCCGCCGCGCGCGCATAGCCCCAGGCCACCGCGTCATGGCGCGCGGTGCCGCCGCGGGGATGGTAGAGCCCCCCGTAGATCGGGAAACGGGTCTG
>PWLT01000427.1 GCA_003558415.1 Hyphomicrobiales bacterium | reverse complement strand
GTGTTGAGCATTTGCAGCGCGATCACCAGCGCCACCGCGCCCAGAACCTGCCGCCAGATCCCCAGCCGGCTGAAACTGCCCAGGATCAGCGTCGCGAAACCGATGAGCACCGCGGCCGGCGCCATGAGCGGCTGCGCGATGCGCAGGTGAATTTCCCGCCATGCCTGTTGCGGGGTGACATCCTGCGCCGCATCCAGGCCATGCGCGACCTGCAATATCCGTGCCGTGGTCATCTCGCGCGGGACGGGCGGGCGTGGCGCACCCTGACCGATCAGCGTGGCGAGATCATAGGACAGGCTCTCGAAGGCCGTCATGTCGAGCCGTCGCCCGGGCTCGGACCGGGTCTGCACCATTCCGTCGAGCATGACCAGCTGCGGCCCCGCCTCGGCATCGCGCACCAGCAGCGCCTCGCGCGCTGTGTAGATCGCCTCCTGCGCGCCCTCGCGCGAATCGCTCAGGAACAGATCGCGAAGCGCGCCCTGGGGGGTGATTTCGCCGATATAGACGGTCACGCCCTGCGTGGGATGCAGGAAGCGGCCCTCCCGGAGCAGCTGCGCGGCGATGTTCTCGGCGATCTCGCCGCGCCGGTCGAGCAGCTGCGCGCGGCTTTGCGGAACCAGATGATGCAGCAGCGCGGCAAGGATCAATGCCACGATCAACCCGAACAGCACGACAGGAACCGCCAGCCGCATCCCCGACACCCCGATGGCCTGCAGCACCACGAATTCGCTCTCGTTGATCATCCGGTTGACGGCATAGAGCGTGGCGACGAAGGCCGCGACGGGCAGAACCTCGCTCATGACCGTGGGAAGCGTGAGCGCGGTGAATTCGAGAAAGACGCGCACCGACTGGCCATCGCCCAGAAGCGCATTGAACAGCGACACCGCCTGGTTCACCCAGTAGACGGAGACCAGCACCAGGGCGAAGAAGCCGAACAGGACCATCAGTTGCGACAGCATGTATCTGTCGAATCTGGTCACTTCACCCTCATCCCCCGCCGGCTGGATGGGGCCGACCCTAGCCCAATCCGACGGGGCGGAAAACTGTAATCTGGCCTTTGCCGGGACGCTTCGCTAGGTTCGCGCCAGGCAATCTTTGTTGGAGTTTTTCATGACCGAACCCGTCGCGCTGACCTTCCACGCCCGCGCTCTCGACGAAATCGCCGCGCATGAGGGGGTGGTGGCCGTCCTTGCCGATCCGCAGGAAGGGCTGGAGCCGGGCGCGCGCCGCGTCAACCGGCTGTGTCGCGGGGCACTGGCGCGGCTCATCGAGGGCGAGGAATTCGCCAAGCTCGAACCCGGCGACTCGCTCAGATTGGCCTATCCCGCGGGCATGGCGGCGCGCGCGGTGCTTGTCGTGCGCCTGTCGCGGCGGGCCGATGCGGCCCAGGCGCGCCGCGCCGGCGCGGCGGTCGGCAAGGCGCTGGGCAAGGCCGGCGCGCTGGTTCTGGCGGGCGCGCACAGGCACGCGGGCGAGATCGCCCTGGGCATATTGCTGCGCGCCTATGACTTCAACGCGCACAAGACCGACTCAGAGAAAGCGGGCAAGGGGGCGGTGCGGGTAATGGTCTCGCGCCCCGATGCCGTGGCAGCGGAATTCGAGCCCCGGCGTGCCGTCGCCGAGGGCGTGTTCTTCACTCGCGATCTGGTCAACGAGCCCGCCAATGTGCTGACCACGCAGAGCTTCGCCGAGCGGCTGGTTGAGCTGCGCGACCTCGGGCTCGAGGTCGAGGTGCTCGAGGAGGCCGATCTGGAACGGCTGGGGATGCGCGCGCTGCTCGCCGTCGGGCAGGGCTCGGAGAGCCCGACCAAGGTCGTGGTCATGCATTGGAAGGGGGCCGAGGCGCAGGCCCCGCTGGCGCTGATCGGCAAGGGGGTGGTGTTCGACACGGGTGGCGTGTCGATCAAGCCGGCGGCGAGCATGGAGGACATGACCATGGATATGGGCGGCGCGGGCGTCGTCGCCGGGGTCATGCGCACGCTCGCGCGGCGCGGCGCGAAGGCCAATGTGGTCGGGGTCGTGGGGCTTGTCGAGAACATGCCCGACGGGCGCGCCACGCGGCCGGGCGATGTGCTGCGCTCCATGAAGGGCGACACGATCGAGGTGATCAACACCGATGCCGAGGGCCGGCTGCTGCTGGCCGATGTGATGTGGTATGCGCAGGAGCGCTTCAAGCCGGGCGGAATGATCGATCTGGCGACGTTGACGGGGGCGATGGTCATCGCGCTGGGCCATGAGCGCGCAGGCGTGTTCGCCAATGACGACGCGCTGTGCGAGAACTTCCTCAAGGGTGCCGAGGCGGAGGGCGAGGGCGCCTGGCGCCTGCCGCTGGGCAAGGCCTATGACAAGCTGCTCAAGTCGCGCATCGCCGACATGAAGAACACCGGTGGCCGGGCGGCGGGCTCGATCACCGCGGCGCAGTTCCTGCAGCGCTTCGTCAAGGATGAGACGCCCTGGTTGCATATCGACATCGCCGGCGTGGCGCTGCGCAAGGAGGACAGCGATTTCGCGCCCAAGGGCGGCTCGGGCTGGGGCGTTCTGGCGCTCGACCGGCTGGTGAAGGACCGCTATGAGGGGTGAGCCGCGCGCCCGGATCACGTTGCGGTCACCCGTGGCTGGCCGGCGGATGCCTCCGGCGGGGATATTTTGACGAAGCAGAAGCAGGGGGCCCGCAGGGGGGCCGGCGAGGGTCATGGGGGATGTGCTGTTCTATCACCTGACGCGCTCGCCGGTCGAGCGGGCGCTGGAGATGCTGCTGGAGAAGGCACTGGCGGCGGGCTGGCGGGTGGTCGTGCGGGGCACCGATGACGCACATCTGCAAAGGCTTGACGAGAGGCTCTGGCTGGGGCCGGAGGAGCGATTCCTGCCGCATGGGCTTGCGGGCGGGGCGCATGATGCGCACCAGCCGGTGCTTCTGACCACCGACGCGGCGATTCCCAACGCTGCGGCCTGCCTGATGTCGCTCGACGGGGCAGAGGTCTCCGTGCAGGAGGCGCGTGAATTGACGCGCGTGTGCATCCTGTTTGACGGGGCCGATGAGGCGGCGCTGGGGCGCGCGCGCGCGCAGTGGAAGGCGCTCAGCGATGCCGGCATCGCGGCGCAATACTGGAGCGAGCGCAGCGGACGTTGGCAGAAGGAACGTGGCTGAGCGCTTATCTGGTGTGGTCTTATGGCGTGACCGCAACACCTTGCCCAGGGGCGGGCGCTGAGCCGAAGTCGATCAACCTTGAGGCGATTCATGAGCCGCGCTCGCTAACCCGTTGATTGGGCGTGTGCCAATGCCGCGTTGGTGCAGATGGTCGCACAGTCGAGTCGTTCGGCGCCCATTGTGGCCCGGAACAGTCAAGCGGAAAAATTCGGTTAACGACTGCAAAACCTCGTTGACCTTTGGCGGTGAAATACGCCAAGTTGTGTTGGCTGGCTGCGGCGACACAAGATGTAGCCTTCGCCAGATCAAGAACACTCCGCAAAAGCCGGCCGGACACCGCTCCGGCCACGCCCGGGCGCAGATCTGCGCTCGTGGCGGCGGCTCTGCTCGGAGTCATGCAAAGAGAGCGTCCGCTGTGGCGCCGGGACGTAAGGAACGAGGGGCAGATGAGAATCGAACGCAAATTCACCACCCGCGGGCAGGACGCCTATGCCGCGATCGAGTTCACCACGACGGTGTCGGAGATCCGCAATCCCGACGGCACGGTGGTGTTCCGCAACGAGGCTGTCGAGGTTCCCGCGCGCTGGAGCCAGGTGGCCTCGGACGTTCTGGCGCAGAAATATTTCCGCAAGGCCGGCGTCGCGGCGCGGCTTAAGCGGGTGAAGGAAAAGGGCGTTCCCGAGTTCCTGTGGCGTTCCGTCCCCGACGAGGCGGCGCTGGCGGAGCTGCCCGAGGATGAGCGCATGGGTGGAGAGACCTCGGCGCGGCAGGTCTTTGACCGGCTCGCGGGGGCCTGGGCCTATTGGGGCTGGAAGGGCGGCTATTTCACCCGCGAGGAGGATGCGCGCGCCTATTTCGACGAGATGCGCTACATGCTGGCGCGCCAGATGGCCGCGCCGAATTCGCCGCAATGGTTCAACACCGGGTTGCACTGGGCCTATGGCATCGACGGCCCCGGCCAGGGGCATTTCTACGTCGACCCCAAGACCGGCAAGCTGACCAAATCGAAATCGGCCTATGAGCATCCGCAGCCGCATGCCTGCTTCATCCAGTCGGTCAGCGACGATCTGGTCAATGACGGCGGCATCATGGATCTGTGGGTGCGCGAGGCGCGGCTGTTCAAGTACGGCTCGGGCACCGGCACCAACTTCTCCAGCCTGCGCGGGGAGGGCGAGAAACTCTCGGGCGGCGGCAAGTCCTCCGGGCTGATGGGGTTTCTCAAGATCGGCGACCGCGCGGCCGGCGCGATCAAGTCGGGCGGCACGACGCGACGCGCGGCCAAGATGGTGATCTGCGACATGGATCACCCCGATAT
>PWLT01000236.1 GCA_003558415.1 Hyphomicrobiales bacterium | reverse complement strand
GGATCGCCTCGAAGTCGCGCCAGCAGATTTCGCCATAGCCGAACGGGCTGACGCACAGCTTCGCCGAAAGCATTTCCTCCAGATACTGCGCCTTGGGGACGCGCTCGGTCGGCAGAAGGATGCGGTGCTCGTCCTCAAGCGAACGCAGCTCTTCGATGACCGGGTTGCGCAGGGGATAGATCCAGCTTTCGGGCTTGACGCTGGCGCGGCACAGGACATCCACCGAACGGCTTACATGGGGCAGGGTGGGCACACGTTCGTGCAGTTCTTGAATGGGCGCGTCCTGCGCGATATTGGCCAGCACGCGGATCTTGTCCGGCGCATGGGGGGGCAGGCCCGGATTGCCGGGGATGATATCGGTTTCGAATGAGTGGCCGAAATTCTCATTGACGTAATGCGTCAGATTTGTCTTACCCACCGTTGGTCGCAGATACTCTGCCCGGTCCGCGAAGGCATGTTTCTTAACATACAGATCGCACAGTTCGAGCACTTCGGGCCACTGCACCGACAGGTCGTCATCGCCGTCGAAATAGATGAGTGGTGCGTCTTGGGCGGCGAACGCCTCGGCGATGCGCAGCGCATCCTCGCTCGGCGTCCTGAAGGACAGCTTCAACCCGATGATGTCGAATGTCGCGGGTAGGTGTTGAAGGAGCCACCGTGCCGTAGCGATGTCGGTGTGCAGGGTGTCCAGCCCCAGCGCCTTGCGTAGCTTGGAGCGGTGCTTGCGGAAGGGATGGAATTGCTGCTCGCTTGTTACAATCTCGAGATCGCTGGCAAGCAGCATGCGGATAGCAGGTCGGCGGGAAACCACGCGTGCCGCACCGTCGCGCGCGGCAAAGGCGGCCACGTTCAGGTAACGGTGCCGAAGCTTCTTCTTCCAGCCGACGGTCATGGATATCCCGATATGGAGTTCGCCCCACCACCGGCGGTGCATGGTGTCCCGTCAAGTGCAGCAGGGTTACCCGGAGAGGTCAAGTTGCGCTGCTTCTCAGGAATGCCTTCTGCCGACATTGTGCCCCTCGGGTGCACAGGTTCCGGACCACGCGGCTCGGGCGGCTCAACGCACCGCCTCGATCGGCCCCTCGGCGCGGCCATGGATGAACTGGTCGAGATAGGGGTCGCCCGACGTCTCGATCTGCGCGACCGGCCCGCGCCAGCGGATCAGTCCGCCATGCAACATGGCAACCGTGTGCGCGATCTCGCGCACCGAGCGCATGTCATGGGTGATGGTGATGGCGGTGGCACCCATCTCGTCGACGATCTCGCGGATCAGCGCGTTGATCACCCCCGACATGATCGGGTCGAGCCCGGCGGTGGGCTCGTCGAAAAAGATGATCGCGGGGTCGTCGGCGATGGCGCGGGCGAGCCCCACGCGCTTTTGCATGCCGCCCGACAGCTCGGCGGGGTAGAGATCGGCAACCTCCGGGGCCAGGCCCACGCGGCGCAGTTTCTCGATGGCGATCGCGCGCGCCTCGGCTCTGGGGCGGCGCTCGCGTCCCCGCATCAGGCGGAAGGCCACGTTCTGCCACACGGTGAGGCTGTCGAAAAGCGCGCCGCCCTGAAACAGCATCCCGAAGCGGGCCAGAAACGCCTCGCGCTCGGCTCGGCGCACGTCCAGCCCGTCGACCGTGATGCGCCCCGCATCCGGCGTGACCAACCCCAGGATGCACTTGATCAGCACCGACTTGCCGGTGCCCGAGCCGCCGATGACCACGAGGCTCTCGCCGCGCTCGACGGCAAGGTCGATGCCCTGCAGCACCCGGTTGGCCCCGAAGGCCTTGTGCACCCCCTCCAGCCGGATCATGACGTGAAGAAGACCTCCGTGAGCAGATAGTTGGCCGCGAGGATCATCACCGCCGAGGCCACCACCGCGCGCTTGGTCGCGCGCCCCACGCCCTGCGCGCCGCGCCCCGAATTCATCCCGTGATAGCAGCCCATCAGCGCCACGATGAAGCCGAAGGCCGCGCCCTTCACGAGCCCCGAGGCCACGTCCCAGAACTCCAGAAAATCGACGGTGTTCCTGATATAGGTGGCCTCGTTGAAGCCCAGCCGGGTGATGCCGACCAGATAGCCGCCCATGATCCCGATCGCGTCACCCACCCCCACGAGCACCGGCACCGCGAGCGTCGCCGCCAGCACGCGCGGCACGGTGAGGTATTTCATCGGGTCGGTGGAGAGTGTGACCAGCGCGTCGATCTGTTCGGTCACCTTCATGGTCCCGATCTCGGCGGCGATGGAGGAGGCCACGCGCGCGGCCACCATCAGCCCCGCCATCACGGGGCCCAGCTCGCGCACCATGCCGATGGCCACGATGGAGGGCACCACGGATTCAGCGTTGAAACGCGCCCCGCCGGCATAGATCTGCAGCGCCAGTGCTCCGCCGGTGAAGAGCGCCGTGAGTCCCACCACCGGCAAGGACAGATAGCCGATGGCGATGAGTTGCAGGCCCAGCTCGCGCGGGTAGAAGGGCGGGCGGAGCAGATGCCCCAGCGTTGCCCCGGCAAAGCGTGCGATCGCACCCACCGCGGCGAGCAGCTCACGCGTTGCGCGGCCCGTGGCCACCAGTGGGGCGAGCGCGGCGCTCATTTTTCGCCGCCCAGGTAATGGCGGCTGTAGCGCGCACCCAGCGCGGTGAGGATCTCGTAGCCGATCGTCCCGGCGGCTTCGGCGATGCCGTCGATGGACTGATGCGCGCCGAGCAGGTCGAGAGACTCGGGGGCATCGTCGAGATGCGTGATATCGACGGTGAGCAGATCCATCGAGACGCGCCCACGCAGCGGGCAGGGGGTGGACCCGTGATGGAGCACCGCGCGATTACCCATCGCCCTTATGATCCCGTCGGCATAGCCCGCCGCGAGCGTGGCGATGCGTGTGGGCGCCTCGGCCATCCAGGTGCAGCCATAGCCCACCGACTCGCCGGGGGCGAGTTCGCGCGTCTGGATCACTGGGATCGACAGATGCGCCACCGGCTGTGCCTGCGTGAAGGGGGCACCACCATAGAGGCCGATGCCGGGGCGGGTGAGCTCGAAGTGATAGTCGCCGCCAAGCAGCACCCCGCCGGTCGCGGCGAGCGAGCGCGGAATATCCATGCCTTCGGTGATCTGGCAGAAGGTCTTGAGCTGGCTTGCATTCGCGGAGTGGGCAGGCGTGTCGGCGCAGGCAAGGTGGCTTTGCAGCAGGCGCGGGCGTCGCGGCAGCGCGATCTCGGCCACCGCCGCCCATTCGGCGGGCTCCATGCCCAGCCGGTTCATGCCGCTGTCGAGCTGAACGCCGAAAGGGTGGTCGGGCAGTGCCTCGAAATGGCGCACCATCTGGTCGAGCGAGTTGAGCAGCGGAATGAGATCGCGGCCGGCGATCGGTTCGGCATCGCCGGGCATGTGGCCGGAATAGACATAGATTTCGGGCCCCGGGCCGAGAATGTCGCGCAGCTCGGCGCCCTCTTCGGCGAGTGCGACGAAAAAGCGCCGCGCCCCGGCCCGGGCAAGGGTACGCGCGACCGGGGCGATGCCCAGCCCGTAGCCGGAAGCCTTCACGGTGGCGCCGGTTTCGACGCCGGGGGCGGATGCGGCGTCGAGCGCGCGCCAGTTCGCGGCGAGCGCGTCGAGATCGATGCTGAGCGATGCTGTGGCCATGCGGGGGTTTGTGACAGGCCCGGCGCAAGCGTCAAGCGCGAAACGCGCTATCGCACGGCCCCGCCCGCCCACCCGCCGCGCGATAGCGCGTTTCGCGCCGCCCACGACGGGGGCGGTGGCAGTAGCCGCAAGCGGGACGGACGGGCGTTACGCCCGCCGCTGGACTTGCATGCCGGCCCTGGCACCTTTGGGAGCGAGGAAGGAGGCTGCGGAGGGGTCAGAAACCCTCGTCAGCGCCCTGCTGCCAGGCCTTGGCGAGGTTGCCGAAACGGGTGAAGCGGCCCTCGAAGCTCAGCTCCACGGAGCCGATCGGGCCGTGACGCTGCTTGCCGATGATCACCTCGGCCTTGCCGTGGACCTGCGCCATGACCTCCTGCCATTTGGCCATGGCTTCGAGGTCGTGATCGCCGGGCTTCTCGCGCTCGCGGTAGTATTCTTCGCGGAAGACGAACATCACCACATCTGCATCCTGCTCGATCGAGCCCGATTCGCGCAGATCCGAGAGCTGCGGGCGCTTGTCCTCGCGGTTCTCGACTTGCCGCGAGAGCTGGCTGAGCGCGACGACGGGGATGTCGAGCTCCTTGGCGATGGCCTTAAGCCCCTGCGTGATCTCGGAGACCTCGTTGACGCGGCTGTCCGAGCGGGTGTTGGCGCGCAGAAGCTGCAGGTAATCCACGAACAGCACGTCGAGCCCGTGGGTGCGCTTGAGCCTGCGCGCACGCGCGGCGAGCTGGCTGATCGGCAATGCGGGCGTGTCGTCGATATAGAGCGGGCAGGATTCCAGCTCCTTGGCCGCCTCGACGAAGCGGCGGAATTCGGCCTCGGTCATGTCGCCGCGCCGGATCTGCTCGGAGGGTACTTCGGAGGCTTCGGAGAGGATGCGCGCGGCAAGCTGCTCGGCGCTCATCTCCAGACTGAAGAAGCCGACCACGCCGCCATTGATCGTCCCTTCCGTGCCGTCGGGGCGCGGCCCGTGCCGATGGGCGCGGGCGATGTTGAAGGCGATATTGGTGGCCAGCGAGGTCTTGCCCATCGAGGGGCGCCCGGCAACGATCAGCAGGTCCGAGGGGTGGAGCCCGCCCAGCTTGCGGTCGAGATCCTCGAGCGCAGTGGCGATGCCGGCAAGGCCCCCGTCACGCTGATAGGCGGCGGCGGCAACATTGACCGCATCGGTCACCGCCTTGAGGAAGGACTGGAATCCGCGCGCCGCATGGCCCTGCTCGCCCAGCTTGTAGAGGCGCTGCTCGGCCTCGACGATCTGGTCGGCGGGTTCGCTGTCGACCTCGACGCGCCCGGCGCGATCGGCGATGTCGCGCCCCAGCCCGATCAGCTCGCGCCGCACGGCGTGATCGCGGATCATCTGCGCATAATCGCGCGCCGCATAGGCCGAGATCGCCGCGCCCGCGATCCGCACCAGATAGGCCGGCCCGCCCAGTTCCTTGAGCCTTTCATCCTCTTCGAGAAACGCCTTGAGCGTCACCGGAGAGGCGAGCGCGTTCTTCTGGATGCGCGCGGCGGCGACCTCGAAGATGCGCGCATGCAGCGGCTCGAAGAAATGCTCGGCCGAGATGATCGCCGCGATGCGGTCATAGACCTCGTTATTGGTCAGAATCGCGCCGAGGAGTTGCTGCTCGGCCTCGATATTGTGCGGAAGGCTGTCTTCTTCCTGGCTGGAGTCCTGTCCCGGACGGATCGTCGCGATCTCGTTCACTGCCCTGTCCCCGTGTTGATTGCCTCAGGGTATGGCGCATCCGGCGCCGCCGATCAATCTGGATAAGCTGTTGATGGAATCGGCCACACCACCACTGCATCTTGGGGCATCGGCGGGCATGGGGTCAATATGCGTGGCGGGCGGGACGGTTTCACCGGTTCATGGGCGCGCCCGGCCGAACTACCCCCAGCCTTGTGGGCGAATCCCTGCGGACGCGCAGGCCGCGCACGCTGTGTCGCGTCGCGCGGCGCGATCAGCCGCTCCAGCCGCGCGGGTCGCGCAGGAAGCTCTCGACGGCATCGAGGGTTGCAGGGGTGAAATCGCTGCGCGCGCGCGCCTCGTCAAGCACGTCCCACCATGTGCAGAGGTGATGCAGGCTCACCCCCGCCGCGCCCAGCCGCTCTTCGGTTTCGGGAAAGATCCCGTAATAGAAGACCACCGCCGTATGCGCGCATTCTGCGCCCGTGTCGCGGATGGCCTCGATGAAGCTGAGCTTGGAGCCGCCATCGGTGGTGAGATCCTCCACCAGCAGCACGCGCTGGCCCGGCGTCATCTCGCCCTCGATACGCGCATTGCGCCCGTAGCCCTTGGGCTTCTTGCGCACATAGGACATCGGCAGCGCCATGCGCTCGGCCACGAGCGCGGCGAAGGGAATGCCCGCGGTTTCGCCGCCGGCGATGTTGTCGAATGCCTCGAGCCCCGCCTCGCGCATTACTGTGCAGGCGAGGAAGTCGATCAGCGTGGCGCGGATGCGCGGATGGGAGATCAGCTTGCGGCAGTCGATATAGGTGGGCGCGCGGAACCCCGAGGCGAAGGTGAAGGGCTCGTCGGCGTTGAAATGCACCGCCTCGATATCGAGAAGGGCGCGCGCGGTGATGCGCGCCATGGTCTCGCGCGCGGGATAGCTTGTCGGGATCATCGCGGGCTCGCGTGGCTGGGGGCGGATCGGGGGGCGGGATTGCCGGCAGGCGCGGCAAGGGTGGCAGGCGTGGCGCGCGAGAGTTCGATGCCTCCGGCGGGGATATTTTCACGAAGATGAAGGGCGGTCATTCGGCGACCTCCCAGTAGAGCGGGAAGCCCGGATCGAAGAGCGTGACCGGGCCTGCGCCGGTGGCGATGCGGGCGGGCAGCGACAGGGGGGCAGTGCGGCGGCGCAGCGTGATCCGCGCGGCGTTGGGGGCCATGGCGTAGAAGGCGGCGCCGTGGAGCGAGGTGAAGGCTTCGAGCCGCTCAAGCGCGCCTTCCTCCTCGAAGACATGCGCGAGGATGGAGAGCGTGTTGGTGGCGGTGAAGCAGCCGGCGCAGCCGCAGGCGGATTCCTTGTCCGCATCGGGATGCGGCGCGCTGTCGGTGCCCAGGAAAAAGCGCGCATCGCCCGAGGTCGCCGCGGCGCGAAGGGCGCGGCGGTGGGTTTCGCGCTTGGCCACCGGCAGGCAGTAGTAATGCGGGCGGATGCCCCCGGCGAGGATGTGGTTGCGGTTGATCACCAGGTGATGGGTGGTGATCGTCGCCGCGAGCCCGTCTTTGGCGGTGCGAACGTAATCGACGGCCTGGGAGGTGGTGACATGCTCCATCACCACGCGAAGTCCCGGCGTGGCGCGGCGGATCGGGTCGAGCACGCGGTCGATGAACACCGCCTCGCGGTCGAAGATGTCGATCTCGGGGTCGGTCACCTCGCCATGCACGCAGAGCGGCACGCCGGCCTCTGCCATCGCCTCGAGCGTGGGACGCACCCGGTCGAAATCGCGCACGCCCGAGGCCGAGTTTGTCGTCGCGCCGGCCGGGTAGAGCTTGACGGCGTGAATGGTGCCGTCGCGGTGGCTGGCCACCACATCGGCAGGGTCGGTCTCCTCGGTCAGGTAGAGGGTCATCAGGGGCGTGAAATCCGCGCCCTGGGGCAGGGCGGCGCGGATGCGGTCGCGATAGGCGCGCGCCTGTGCGCCGGTGACGACGGGCGGCACCAGATTGGGCATGATGATGGCGCGCGCGAAGTGGCGCGCGCTTTCAGGCAGCACGCCCTCCAGCATGGCCCCGTCGCGCAGGTGCAGGTGCCAGTCATCGGGGCGGCGTATCGTCAAGCTCTCGCTCATGCGCGACCGATTAGCCCATCCGGCCCGCGGGGGCCAGCGGGGAAATCGCCTCAGGCCCCGGCGGTATCGGTGGCGCCCTCTGCACCGTTGCCGTCCCGGGCAAGTTCGGCCTCGGCCTTGTTCTGCATCTGGCGCAGGCGCGGATGCTCCTGCCGGCGCAGCGCCCAGCGTGCGAGCAGCGTCATCAGCCCGTGGCGGCGGCGCGATTCGAGCCGGCCGAGCAGGCGCAGCAGATAGGGGAGGTGATCGCGGCGCGCACGATAGAGCCGGTGAAAGGCGGGCGCATCGAACACGCCGCGCCCGGCCAGGCGCAGCATCTCGGGCAGCAGGTTCATGCGGATCAGATCCTGCTCCATCCGCCCGCTCATGTGGCGGCAGCGAAAGCGCGTGACATGCGCGCGCGCGAAGAGGGCGGCATGCATAGCATCGAGGTTGCGCCCGGGGTCATAGAGGACATGGACCTGCCCCGCGCCCTCGACCATGTCGGGGGCGAAGCCGTAGCGCGAGGTGAAATCGAGCCGCCGGAAGCGGGTGAAGCGTGAGTCCCATTCGCTCACCCGCGGGTCGAGGCTGGCCTGGGGGCGCAGGGCGATCACGTTCGCGCCGGGCGCGGCGACGGAGAAGGCCGCCGCCGCATAGCCGCACATGCCCGCGCCGTAGAAGACGACGCGGTCGAAATCCTCGAAGAAAGCGTCATCGACCAGCCGGTCGAAATAGCCCCATACCGCCGGGTCGCGGTACCAGGTCTCACCCTCGGCGATCAGGCACAGATGCGACCAGCCCTCGGCGCTGGCGATGGAATAGCCCATGGGCATGCGCCCGCCACCCGCCGCGCGGATCGATTCGACCGTCTCGAAGGTGACCAGCAGTGTCTCCTGATCGGCATCGGCGAAAAAGGCCGCATGATTGTCGCCCAGCCGCTCGAAATAGCCCAGTTCCTCGCCGATCTCGTCAAGGCGCTCGAACCATTCCTCGCGGGTGGTGGTGTCGGCGGCATGGTCGGGGCGGGCGGTGTCGTGCATGTGGCGGCCTTCCGTGATCGCCCAACGGGCGTGCGCTTCTTTGTCTAGCAGATTTCAACACCGATTGGGTGACCGTTTTCTGCTGGCAATGCGGCGCGAAGGGGGATTTGCGTTCGCGGCTGCGCAACAATGGCTGGCGATTGTTGCGCCCGCGGCCGGTTTGCGCACGGGACGCGGGCGCTGCGCTGTCATTGCGGCGGTGCCTCAGCCTACGCTGCGGGCACCGGGGGGTGTGCGGGTTGGTCAGCCGGCGCCGTCCTGTACGGGAGTGCCGGAGCTGGCTGCGCGCGCGATCCTTGAGGCAGAAAACGGGCGCGGGCTCAGCCGGCGCCCGCAGCGTAGGCGAATCGGCGCGCCTCCTGCGGGGCATCGCCCATCTGGGCATCGAGAGCGAGGAGTTCCGCGATATCCAGCTCGGGCCAGCGGGTGGCTGCGAGCACGGGCAGCGGCTTGCCGGTTTCGCGCACTTCGGCGCAGAGATCGCGCACCGCCGCCTGGGCGTCGGGGCGCGGCATCTGTTGCGCAAGGGCGAAGGTCAGGGCTTCGGCATGGAACAGCCCGTCGCCCTCCAGCGGCGCGGCCATGCGCTCCGCCCGCGGCTCAAGCGTCCCGGCGATCTCTCCGGCGGCGCTCAGCGCCCGGCCCGACGCCAGGCAGAGCTGCCCGAGCACCAGCCATTCACCGAACCACGCAGCCCCGTCGCGCGCCTGCCGGTGTAGCGCGGCACCTTGCATGGCACCGTTGAGGGCCACGGACGTGCGCGCCAGCGCCACCAGCACCGAAGGGCCGACCGGGTTCTGTTTCTGCGGCATGGTCGAGGAGCCGCCCGCACCGCCAAGCCGGACCTCTTCGATTCCCGTCTGGGTGAGCAGGATCAAGTCCTCGCCCGCCTTGCCCAGGCTTGCGGTCAGCGCCGTGAGCCAGCCGGCGAATTCGGCCACGCCGTCGCGCTGCGTGTGCCAGTTTCCGCCCGGATCGCCCAGATCCAGCGCGGCGGCGAGCCCGGCGCGCACCTCGCTGCCCTTGCTGCCCATCACCGACAATGTGCCCGAGGCACCGCCCAGGCTGACATTGAGCAGCCGCGGCCGCAACTCGGCCAGTCGCTCGCGGTGGCGCAGAAGCGGCCAGCCCCAGGCGGCCAGTGTTGCGCCGAAACTTGTGGGCGTGGCCGCCTGCCCGTAGCTGCGTGCGATCATCGGCAGATCGGCGTGCCGGGCGGCCAGCGCGCCGAGACGTTGCAGCAAGCTCTCCAGCCGCGCATCCATCAGCTCGATCACCCGGCGCAGGCGCAGCATGAGCGCGCTGTCCATGACGTCCTGCGAGGTCGCGCCCCAATGGATGTATTGCGCGTGCTCGGGCGCCTCCATCGCGCGGCGGAAGGCGGCGACGAGTGCGGGAACCGGCACGCCGTTCGTTCCCGTGGCTTCGGCCAGTTCAGCGGGGTCGATCTGCACCTCGCGCGCGGCGCGGGCGATGGCGGCGGCGCTCTCGGCGGGGATCAGCCCGGCGGCACCCTGTGCTTCGGCCAGCGCCCCCTCGACGAGCAACATGGCGCGGATCTCGGCACTGTCGGAGAAGAGCTGCGCGATCTCCGCGTCGCCGAAAAGGCGCGCATAGATGGCGGAGTCGAAGGGGCTTGCCGGCATCACGCGGGCCGCAGGCCGAGGATCTCGCGCGCCTGCGCGGGCGTGGCGACGGGGCGCTCGTGTTTCTCACACAGATCTGCGGCGCGCTTGATCAGTGCGGCGTTCGAGGGCGCCAACCTTTCGCGGTCGAGGCGCACATTGTCTTCGAGCCCCGTGCGTGTGTGCCCGCCCGCGGCGATCGACCACTCGTTCAGCGTGATCTGGTTCGCCCCGATGCCAGCCCCGCACCATTGCGCGTCCGGCGCAAGGCGGTTGAGCGTGCGGATGTAGAAGTCGAAGACATCGCGATCCACCGGCATGGCGTTCTTCACACCCATGACGAACTGGACATAGAGCGGTTTCTTCAACCGCCCGTCCTCGCTCATCTTCACGGCCTGGAAGATGTGGCTCAGATCAAAGGCCTCTATCTCGGGCTTGACGTCGTATTCGAGCATCTCGGCGGCCAGCCAGTCCACAAGATCGGGCGGGTTCTCATAGACGCGGGTGGGGAAGTTGTTGGAGCCCACCGAGAGCGAGGCCATGTCGGGGCGCAGCGGAAGCATCCCCCCGCGCGCCTTGCCCGCGCCCGAGCGCCCGCCGGTGGAGAACTGGATGATCATGCCGGGGCAGTGTTTTTCCAGCCCCTCCTTGAGGCGGGCGAATTTCTCCGGGTCGGAACTGGGCGTCTGGTCGTCGTTGCGCACATGGGCGTGGCAGATGCTCGCGCCGGCCTCGAACGCCTCCTGCGTGCTCTCCACCTGCTCCTCGACGGTGATCGGCACGGCGGGGTTGTTGGCCTTGGTCGGCAGCGAGCCGGTAATGGCGACACAAAGGATGCAGGGGTTGGTCATGTTGTCTCCGCGATTTCGATCAGTTTGCCTGCCAGTCTATCGGGCATCGACAGGAAGGGCGAGTGGGAAGCGGGCAGGGTGCTGACATGGCCCTCGGGAAAGCCGGCGCTCATCGTGAGTTGATACTCGGGCGGGATGGTGTTGTCGCGCGCGCAGCGGATGTAGTGCTTTCCGGTACGCGCCCAGTTTTCCCCGAGGGTGAGCGGTTCCTCTTGCGGCGCGACCGGCTGGGGGCCGAGGCGGGCGACCGCCTGGGCCGCCGTGGCCGCATCGCAGTCATTGAAGAAGACATCTGCGGCCATCTCCGGGTCGATGGTAAAGCTCAACCCGTCGGAGGCCATGCGGATCGCCGGGCGCAGCGGCTGGCGCGGCCCGGCCCGGCGCATCTGGGCCAGCGACATGCCCCGCGCGGGGACATAGGCGCACAGATAGACGAGCCTGGCGATCTTCTCGGGCGCGCGATCGGCGACAAGCGAGATCGGATAGCCCGCCATGGAATGGCCCACGAGCACAACCGGGGTGTCGATCGCATCGAGGATCGCCTCTGCGTAGCGCTCCAGTGTCACCTCGGGCAGCGGCGTCGGGTCGTCCCCGTGGCCGGGCAGGTCGATGGCGCGCGCGCCATGGCCGGCCGCGTGCAGCCGCTCCACCACGGACTGCCAGCACCAGGCCCCGTGACAGGACCCGTGAATGAGCAGGAAATCGGCCATCACCGCTCCAGCGCTGCGGTTTGAAACACCCCCGGCCTGTGGCCGGGGGTGCGACGCATCGGGTTGCGTGCTTTCATGCCCTCAGATGTCGAGAAACACCGTCTCGCCCTCGCCTTGCAGGCGGATGTCGAAACGGTACTGGCCCTCGCCGGTCTTCTTCGCGATCAGCGTCTCAACGCGGGGGCGCTGTTCGATGCGCGAGAGCAGCGGGTCGCCCTCATTGTCCTCATCCTCGAAATAGATGCGGGTGAGAAGGCCGATATTGATGCCGCGCGCCACGGTCCACACCGCGATATGCGGCGCCTGAAACCCGCCGCCGCGCATGGGCACCTTGCCCGGCTTGACGGTGCGCAGGGTGAACTCGCCCGACTGCCCGTCGGCGGCGAAGCGGCAAAAGCCGTTGACCTTGGGGTCGGCGCCGGGCTGACCGGGATACTTACCGGCCGCATCGGCCTGCCAGCTTTCCATCATCGCGTCGCGCAGCGCCCAGCCGGTGCCGTCATAGACCGATCCGGTGATGGTGATGATCTCGCCCTTCGCACCCTCCTCGATGGCGCGCTTGCCGAGATCCTCGGGGTAGATCCCCTCTACGCCCGCGAAGGTCGGGATGCACCCGATATGAACATAGGGCCCTGCGGTCTGCGACGGGGTTTCGATCAGCGTGTCGAGTTTCTGAACCATCTCACATCCCCTCAATCTTGTTCTCGAACATGGTCTGGCGGCGGCCGCGCAGCACGATGTCGAACTTGTAGGCCAGGAAATCGTGCGGGCGCGCCTTCGACATGTCGAGCGGCGCGACCAGCCGGTCGAGCTGGCTGCGGCTCTGGATCGTGGCGGCGATCGGGCAGCGGTCGATCAGCGGGTCGCCCTCGAAATACATCTGGCTGATGAGCCGCTGGCCGAATCCGTGCCCGAAGATCGAGTAGTGGATATGCATCGGCCGCCAGTCATTGGCGCGGTTGGGCCAGGGATAGGCGCCCGGGCGGATGGTGAGGAACTCGTAATAGCCGTTCTCGTCGGTGATGGTGCGCCCGCAGCCACCGAAATTGGGATCGAGCGGCGCGAAATAGGTGTCCTTGACATGGCGGTAGCGCCCGCCCGCATTGGCCTGCCAGATCTCGACCAATGTGTTGGGCACGGGGCGCGCGTTCTCGTCGAGCACGCGGCCATGCACGAGGATCCGCTCGCCGACCGCCGGCGCCTTGCCCTGCGTGAAGTTGAGGATGAGGTTGTTATCGAGTGGCCCCAGCAGGTTGTGGCCGAACATCGGGCCCCATTCCTCGGTGGGCGTCGATTCCATCGACAGCAGCGGCAGGTTGGGCGAGCGCGGCACGCTCGTCTTGTAGTCAGGGTAATAGGGAAGGGGGTGAATCTCCCGGTTGCGGGGAATGAGGACTCCCTGGTCGGTCATTGCGTTTCCTCCATTTCGGCGAATGTGTCCCGGACGATCTTGAACGCGTGATTGGCGCGCGGAACGCCGGCATAGATCGCCACATGCATGAGCGCCTCGACCACGTCATCGCGGGTGGCGCCGGTATTGGCGGTGGCGCGCACATGCAGCGCCAGTTCCTCGTAATTGCCCAGGCCCGCCAACAGCGCGATGGTCATCATCGAGCGTTCGCGGTCGCTGATCGTTTCGCGCCCCCAGACATGGCCCCAGGCCGCATCGGTAATCAGATCGACAAAGGGGGCGTTGAGCGCATCGGGCTCGGCGCGCGAGCGATCGACATGCGCATCGCCCAGAACGCGGCGGCGCGCAGCATCGCCGCGCCGGGTGATCGCATCAGACATGGCCGGTCTCCTCGATGAATGCGTTGAGCAGGGCGGCAAAGGCCTCGGGCTGTTCCACCATCGGCAGATGCCCCGCGCCGCGGATGATCTCGAATCGGGCGCCCTCGATCAGCTCGACCGTCTCGCGCACCAGATCGGGCGGGGTGGAGCCGTCGTGATCGCCCGCGATGCCCAGGACGGGCAGGCGCAGATCGGCGGTGGTGGTGTAGAAATCCGTGCCCGCGATGGCCGCCGAACAGCCCGAATAGCCGTCCGCCGGGGTGCGGGTGAGCATGTTGCGCCAGGCGCGCAGCTCGGGCGTTGCGCGGAAGGCCGGGGTGAACCAGCGCTCCATCACCGCGTCGGCCAGCGCCTCAACGCCGCCTTTCTCGACCGCGGCGATGCGGTCATGCCACATCTCGCGGGTGCCGATCTTGGCGGCGGTGTTGGACAGCACGGCGGCGCGCACCAGGTCTGGGCGCTTGGCCGCAAGCCCCTGCGCGATCATCCCGCCGATGGAGCAGCCGACAAAGAGGCATTTGCGGATCTCGAGATGATCGAGCAGCGCCTCGGCATCGCTGATCAGGCTGCCCATGGAGTAAGGCGCGGCGGGGCAGTCGCTCAGCCCGTGGCCGCGCTTGTCGAATCGCACGATCCGCAACCCATCCGGCAGGCGCCCCAGCACCCCGTCCCACAGGCGCATGTCGGTGCCCAGCGAGTTGCACAGCACCACCGGCGCGCCGTGCCCCATGTCGCTGTAATGTAGGTGAATCCCGTTGATCTCGGCGACTTGCATCTCACACCTCAGAACGGCAGCCCGACATAGTTTTCCGCCAGCGCGGTACGCGCGGCGCGCGACATCTCCAGAAAGGCCAGCTCGCTCTCCTGCACCTTCTGGCCGAAACCGCCCTGATCGGGAAAGCGGTGCATCATCGAGGTCATCTGCCAGGAGAATCGCTCGGAATGCCACACCCGCGCCAGTGCGCGCTCGGAATAGCGCTCGATCCCCTCGTCCTCGCCGTCGTCGTAATGCGACTTGAGCCCCTCATGCAGGTAGTGCACGTCCGAGACCGCCAGGTTGAGGCCCTTGGCGCCGGTGGGCGGGACGATATGCGCCGCGTCGCCGACCAGAAACAGCCGGCCCCAGCGCATCGGTTCGGCCACGAAGGAGCGCAGCGGCGCGATGGATTTCTCGATCGACGGCCCGGTGACCATGGATTCGGCCACATCGGTGGGGATGCGCCGGCGCAACTCGTCCCAGAATGCGTCATCCGACCATTGCTCGACCTTGTGATCGAGCGGCACCTGAATGTAGTAGCGGCTGAGTTTCATGTTGCGCATCGAGCACAGCGCGAAGCCGCGCTCGTGATTGGCATAAATCAGCTCTTCATGCGCGGGCGGCGTTTCCGAGAGCACTCCGAGCCAGCCGAAGGGATAGACCTTCTCGAAGGTCTGGAGCACGCTGTCGGGGATGCAGGTGCGGCTGACGCCGTGGAACCCGTCGCAACCGGCGACGAAATCGCAATCGATGCGGTGTTCGGATCCGTCCTTGTGGTAGGTGACCCAGGGCGCTTCGGTGTCGAGCCCGTGCGGATGGACGCCCTCGGCCTCGTCGATGATCACGCCGCCGGCGGCGTCGCGTGCGGCATAGAGGTCATGCGTCACCTCGGTCTGGCCGTAGACCATCACCGGCTTGCCGGTCAGCCCCTCGAAATCGATGCGAAAACCGCGGTTGAGCGCGGAGAGATAGGTGCCCGTGTGAACGAACCCCTCGGCATCCATGCGCGCGCCCACACCCGCCTCGCGCAGTTTCTCGACGCTGCCCCATTCCAGAACCCCGGCGCGGATGCGCGAGAGAACGTAGTCGCGCGAGCGCCGTTCAAGCACGATCGACTCGATCCCGTCACGCTGCAGAAGCTGTGCGAGCAGCAATCCGGCGGGACCGCCGCCAATGATGCAGACCTGTGTGCGCATGAGGCTCCTCCTTGCCGCGAAGATGCAAAAATTAGTTGGCGTTGTCAACTAAACGATGCGCGCCACATGTCAACCGGGATCATGGGGGAAATTCCGCCAGCGCCCGCATGAAAGTCTTCGGATCTGCATTACCGCCGGTGGCAACGACGATCACAGAGTCGCCAGCGACCGCGCCGGGGTGAAACAGCGCCGCTGCGAGCGCCACCGCGCCGCCGGGTTCGAGAACGATCTTGAGGCGCAGGAATGCCAGCGCCATCGCATGCAGCGCCTCGCCATCGCTCACCGCAAGGCCCGGCCCGCACAACCGTGCCATGATCGGGAATGTTAGCTCCCCGGGCTGCGGGGTGAGGATCGCGTCGCACAACCCCTCCTCGGCGCCGGCATTCGCCCGAATCGCCCCGGCAGCCAGCGAGCGCGCCGTATCGTCAAAGCCCTCGGGCTCCACCGGTCGGGCGCGAAGCCCCGGCGCGCGCGCCTCCAGCGCCAGCGCAACGCCCGAGGTCAGCCCGCCGCCGCCGCAGCAGATCAGCACATCGGCCTCACTTACCCCTTCGGCGGCGGCCTGCTCGGCGATCTCCAGCCCGCAGCTGCCCTGACCGGCGATGACCTGGGGCTCGTCATAGGGGCGGATCAGGGTCAGCCCGCGCTCATCCGCCAGCCGCTCGCCGATCGCCTCGCGGCTGTCGCGGCCACGCTCATAAAGCACGACCTCCGCGCCCAGCGCGCGGGTATTGGCGATCTTCAGGCGCGGCGCGTCGGCGGGCATGATGATCACCGCCGGCACCCCGTGTTGCTGCGCGGCATAGGCCACCCCCTGCGCGTGATTGCCCGAGGAATAGGCCAGCACGCCGCGCGCGCGCACTTCTGCAGGCACGGCGGAGACGGCCGACCAGCCGCCGCGGAACTTGAACGAGCCTGTATGCTGGAGGCATTCCGCCTTGACCAGCACGCGCCGCCCGGCGATCTCGTCGAGAAAGGGTGAGGACAGCAGCGGCGTGCGCCGCGCATGACCCTTGAGCCGTTCTGCGGCCGCCTCGATCAGCGCCAGCGAGGTCACAGGCAGCGCCCGAGAAACTGGTGGATCGCGCGCAGGCTCTCGGGCTCGTCGAGAAACGGCACATGGCCGCGGTCGGGAATTTCTTCGAAGATCATGTCGGGGCGGCGGCGCTGCATCTCTTCGGCGGTTTCGGGCGAGAGGATGTCGGAGTTCGCGCCCCGGATCAGCGCCAGCGGCAGCCCCTCGCAGGCAT
>PWLT01000232.1 GCA_003558415.1 Hyphomicrobiales bacterium | reverse complement strand
GCGGCCAGCGGCGTCGGCGATTTCCGCTACATCATGAAATGGAACGAGCTGAACTCACCCATGCGCCGCAATGTCACGCAGGATGAGGTCGGCCGCTCGGCGCTCTATCTGCTGTCCGATCTCGCGTCCGGCGTCACGGGCGAGGTGCTGCATGTGGATGCGGGATACCACGTTGTGGGCATGAAGGCCCCCGACGCACCCGACATCGCGGTTGTGACGGGCAACAACCACCGCGAGGGATGACCCAATGACCGACCGGCTGCCGCACGAGAAGGGTTTCCACGTCAGCTGGGACCAGATTCACCGCGACAGCCGCGCGCTGGCCTGGCGGCTCGACGGGCTCGGCCCCGATGACGGGGCCTGGCGGGCGGTGGTGGCCATCACACGTGGCGGAATGGCGCCCGCGATGATCGTCAGCCGCGAACTCGACATCCGGGTCGTCGACACGGTGTCGGTGAAATCCTACAACTGGCAGGAGCAGACCGCGCCGCGCCTGCTCAAGGCCCCCGACGCGCAGGTGATGGGCGCCGACGGCGCGGGTGTGCTGATCATCGACGATCTGGTGGACACCGGAAAGACGCTGGAGCTGGTGCGCCAGCTCTACCCCGCGGCTCATTTCGCCACCGTCTATGCCAAGCCCGAGGGGCGCGAGATGGTCGACACCTTCATCACCGAGGTCAGCCAGGACACCTGGATCTTCTTTCCCTGGGACATGGCGCTGCAATATGTCGAACCTTTCCGCGGCGCGTGAGCACCGCGCGCGCAGTCGTGTCCGCCCGGTGCTTGCCCCGCCGCGCCCCGTTGCTTAGACAGTCCGCGGCGACACCCATTGGCAGGAGGCTGCGCGTAACATGGCGAAGGCGAAAGGCAAGACGGCGAATATCTTCGTCTGGATCATCCTCGGCCTTCTGATCGTCGGGCTTGCGGGGTTCGGGGTCGACGGGTTCGGCACCTCGGTGCAATCCATCGGCCGGGTCGGCGACCGCGAGATTCGCACGCAGGACTATTACCGTGCCCTTCAGGAGGAGATGCGCGCCATACAGGCCGAGCAGGGTGGCTCCTTCACCTTTGCCGAAGCGCGCGAGATGGGGATCGACTCCAGTGTGCGCGCACGTCTGGTCACCATCGCCGCGATCGAGAACGAGGCCGAGCGGCTGGGCATCTCGGTTGGCGACGAGATCGTGAGCGAGGAGCTGACCTCAATCCCGGCCTTTCAGGGGCTCGACGGCCGGTTCAACCGCGAAGCCTACCGCTTCGCGCTCCAGCAGCAGGGCCTCTCCGAAGGCCAGTTCGAGGACCAGATGCGTATGGACACCGCGCGCAGCATCCTCCAAAGCGCCGTGGTCTCCGGGCTGACCGTGCCCGACACCTTCACCGACGCCCTGCACGGATTCATCGGCGAGCGCCGCACGCTTTCGGTGATCCCGCTCGATCGCGGCGCGCTGAGCGAGCCCTTGCCCTCCCCCTCCGAGGCGGAGCTGCGCGCCTATTACGACGCCAATGAGGACGAATTCACCCTCCCCGAGGCGCGGCGCATCACCTATGCCTGGATCACCCCGTCGATGATCATCGACACTGTCGAGGTGGATGAGACCGCGATGCGTGAGCTCTACGATTCGCGCAGCGACGAATTCGCCCGCCCCGAGCGCCGGCTCGTTGAGCGGCTGATCTATAACGACGAGGACACCGCCCGCGCGGCAATGGAGCGCATCGAGAGCGGCGAGGCGGATTTTGCCGATCTGGTCGCCGAGCGGGGCCTGGATCTCGAGGACACGGATCTGGGCGACATCAGGCGCGAGGAGCTCGACGATGCCGCCGCATCGGCGGTGTTCGAGCTTGACGAACCCGGCGTCGTGGGCCCGTTCGATACCGCATTCGGCCCCGCGATCTACCGCATGAACGCAATCCTGTCGGCTCAGGAAACCGGTTTCGAGGAGGCGCAGCCCGAACTGCGCGACCAACTCGCCCGGGACCGCGCACGCCGGGTCATCGCGGATCAGTATGATGATTACGAGGATCTGCTCGCCGGCGGTGCCACGCTTGAGGATCTGGCCCGCGAAACCGAAATGCAGCTTGGAGAGATCGATTTCCGCCCCGACACGCAGGAGGGCATCGCGGGGTATGAAACTTTCCGCGAGGAGGCCGAGCGCGTCGAACAGGGCGATTTCCCACAGATACACCCGCTTGACGATGGCGGGCTCTTCGCGCTGCGCCTCGAAGAGATCGTGCCCCCACAGCCCGAGCCCTTCGAGGATGTCACCGATCGCGTCATCGCTGCCTGGGAGGGGGCCGAGGTCGAAGCGCGGCTGTCCGAGCGCGCCGAGGAGATCGTGAACGCGCTGCGCGGCGGCCAGAGCATCGAGGAACTGGAGCTGACGGCCGACCGGATCGAGGCCATCACCCGCAACGATTTCGTGCAGGGAATCCCGCGCGAAGTGATCTCCACCGCCTTCGAGATGGAGCCGCAAACGCACGAGATCGTCGCGGCGGATGGGGGTGTGCATGTGGTCACGCTTGAGGAGGTACTGCCGCCCGAGACCGACACGCCCGAGGCACAGGAGCTGCGCGAGAACATCGCCGAGCAGGCGCGTCAGGCCCTCACGCAGGACCTGTTTTCCTATTATGCGCGCAAACTCGAGTCCGAGGCCGGAATACGCCTGGACAACTCCGCCATCGAAGCCGTGCACCAGCAGCTTCGCTGAGCCCGGCGATGGCACAGCTCACGCCGTCCTATGAGAGTTTCGCGCAGGGCTGGGAGGCCGGGCGCAACCAGATCGTCTCGATGCGCCTCGCGGCCGATCTCGACACTCCGGTGTCGCTGATGCTCAAGCTCGCCGAGGCGCGCGCCGACAGTTTCATGCTCGAATCCGTCACCGGCGGCGAGGTACGCGGGCGCTATTCGGTCGTGGGCATGAAGCCAGACCTGATCTGGCAGTGTCATGGCACGCAAAGCCGCATCAACCGCCAGGCGCGGTTCGACCCGGAGGCATTCGAGCCCTGCGCCGGGCCGCCGCTGGATTCGCTGCGCGCGCTGATCGCGGAAAGCCGCATCGACATGCCCGACGAGTTGCCGGCCATCGCGGCGGGGCTCTACGGCTATCTGGGCTATGACATGATCCGCCTGGTCGAACGTCTGCCCGAGGCGAGCCCCGATCCGCTGGATCTGCCCGATGCGGTGCTCATGCGCCCCTCGGTGGTGGCGGTGCTCGACGGCGTGAAGGGCGAGGTCACGGTCGTGGCGCCGGCCTGGGTGGAATCGGGGCTGAGCGCGCGCGCGGCCTATGCACAGGCGGCCGAGCGGGTGATGGACGCGGTGCGCGATCTCGACCGCCAGCCCGCCGGCGAGGGCCGCAGCCTGGGCGCCAGCGCCGAGGTGCCCGAGCCGGTGTCCAACTTCACGCGCGAGGGCTACATGGCGGCAGTGGAGCGCGCCAAGGAATACATCCGCGCGGGCGACATCTTTCAGGTTGTACCGAGCCAGCGTTGGGCGCAGCCCTTCCCGCTGCCGCCCTTCGCGCTCTATCGAAGCCTGCGGCGCACCAACCCCTCGCCCTTCATGTTCTTCTTCAATTTCGGCGCCTTCCAGGTGATCGGCGCGAGCCCCGAGATCCTCGTGCGCCTGCGCGAGGGTGAGGTGACGATCCGCCCCATCGCCGGCACCCGCCCGCGCGGCGCCACGCCCGAGGAGGATCGCGCGCTCGAGGCCGACCTGCTCGCTGACGAGAAGGAACGCGCCGAACATCTGATGCTGCTCGATCTGGGGCGAAACGATGTGGGGCGCGTGGCCAGGATCGGCACCGTTCGCCCGACCGAGGAATTCATCATCGAGCGCTACAGCCATGTGATGCACATCGTCTCGAACGTGGTGGGCGAACTGGCCGAGGGCGAGGACGCGCTCTCGGCGCTCTTGGCGGGCTTGCCCGCAGGCACGGTCTCGGGCGCGCCCAAGGTGCGCGCGATGGAGATCATCGACGAGCTGGAGCCCGAAAAGCGCGGCGTCTATGGTGGCGCGGTGGGCTATTTCGCCGCCAATGGCGAGATGGACATGTGCATCGCCCTGCGCACCGCCGTGCTCAAGGATGAGACCCTCTACATCCAGGCCGGCGGCGGCGTGGTCTTCGATTCCGACGCGCAGGCCGAGTGGCAGGAGACCGTCAACAAGGCCCGCGCCCTGCGCCGCGCCGCTGAGGATGCGGGACTGTTCATCCGTCAGAACAGCCGCTAACGCCTGTTGCGTTGAATCGGACTCATACAGCTCCGACCAGAGGGCATGCGGCTGCCCGAGGTGGGCGCGCATGCGCCGCCCGCCGTCGTTCCGGAGGCGCGCCTGCGGCGTGACGCGGACGCGCCCGCCCGGGCTCAGATGGGCAGCGCCGTGGTCGCCTTGATCTCCTCCATGCACAGCAGCGCCGTGACGTTGTGGATCTTCACCTCGCCGATGAGCGACTGGTAGAAGGCGTCATAGGCGCGCGCATT
>PWLT01000244.1 GCA_003558415.1 Hyphomicrobiales bacterium | reverse complement strand
GAGACATAGCCGCGCACCTTGACGCCATCGCCGCGCGCCGCCTCGCAGACGGGGGCGAAGCGCTCCAGACTCTCGGCGATCGAGCAGTTGAGATTGGCGCGCGAGAACCCCTCGGTGGCGGATGCAAACACCGCGATCTCGTCGGCGCGGGCCGCTCGGGCGCGTTCATAGCCCTTCAGGTTGGGTGTGAGCGCGGCATAAGAGACGCCGGGCGCACGGGTAATCCCCTTGAGGACCTCGGCGCTGTCGGCCATCTGCGGCACCCATTTCGGGCTGACGAAGCTTGCCACCTCGATGCGCCGGAAACCCGCAGTGGAGAGCAGATCGACCAGCGCGATCTTGTCGGCGGCCGCGATCATGCGCTTTTCGTTTTGCAGCCCGTCGCGCGGGCCGACCTCGAAGATCTCGACACTCTCCATCGCTCAGCCCTCCGGTGGCGGGTAGAAATCGCGCCTGTATATCTGCGCGGCGCCGTCCTGCGCCTGCGCGCGCTGGAAGGCGGGGCGGGCGGCGAGCCGGTCGAGATAGTCCCGCGCCCCGGGCACCTCATCGAGGCGCACGAAGCGCCCGGCGACATGAACGGCATACCCCACCGCGATGTCGGCGGCCGAGAATTCCGGCAGGAGCCACCCGTCGCGCGCCTGCGCGACCGCGGCGGCCAGGCAGATCGCAAGGCGCTTGGCCTCCAGCCGCATCACCGTGGGCGAGCGCATCCACTCCTCGCGCAGCACGATGTGATGCTGGGTCAGATTGGCCAGATGCGCGCCCATCGTCTCGGCGAAGTGCAGCCATTGCAGATAGTCGGCGCGCCCGGCCTCCCCCGGTGCGGGCGCGAGATGCGGCGCGCGGGTCTCGACCAGATACTGGATGATCGCGCCGCTCTCGAAGATGCGCTGCCCCTCGATCTCCACCGCCGGCACCCGCCCGGCGGGCGAGCGGGCGAGATGCTCGGGCGCGCGCATCGTGCCATCAAAGACCGACAATGTCTCGAGCCGGTAGGGCGCGCCGATCTCCTCGAGCAGCCACAACACCCGGAAGGAGCGCGACTGCGGCGCGTGGTAAAGCGTGATCATTCCAGCGCCTCCAGCCGGATGAGCGCCGCGCCATGCTCGACCTGCGCGCCCTCGTGCGCCATGACCTCGGCCACCACCCCGTCGCGCCAGGCCAGCAGGGCGTGCTCCATCTTCATGGCCTCGAGCACGGCCAGTCGCTGGCCCTTCTCGACCTGCGCGCCGGGTGCGACATGGACCGACTTGACCAGCCCCGGCATGGGCGCGGCAACGATGTCCTCGCCCCCCGCATCGGCCACCGCGTCGGCCAGAGGGTCGACCGGCGCAAAATGATGCGTCACCGCACCGAAAAGCGTCACCCCGTCCGGGCGCACGGAAAAGCGCGCCCCCATCTTGGCGCCGTCCACGCGCCAGCCATCTTCAAGAAGGTGGCACTCATGCGCCTGCCCCGCGACCTCGACGCTGAAACGGCGCGCATCAAGCGCCGATATGCGCGCGGTGACGCGCCCCTGCGCGACCTCGAAAGCCACGGTAGGGCGCAAGGGCGCCCACAAGGCAAAGCCGGATAGCGTGTCGCGCCCGCCCTCATGCAGGCCAGCCACGGCCAGCGCGGCCAGCGCCAGTTCCGCGCCGCCCGGCGCCGGCGCGGCGGTCAGCGCGGCGAGATCGCGCTCGATCAACCCCGTATCCACATCGCCCGCGGCGAACCCGTCATGGCTGGCCAGCGCGTGCAGGAAGGCGAGATTGGTTACCGTGCCGGCCACCTCGGTCCCCGCCAGAGCCTGGCGCAGACGCGACAGCGCGATGGCGCGGGTCGGGCCGTGGGTGACGATCTTGGCGATCATCGGGTCGTACCAGTGGCTGATGGCATCGCCCATGCGCACCCCGGTATCGGCGCGCGCGCCCTCGGGAAAGCGCAGATGCTCAAGCCGCCCCGTCGCGGGCAGGAACCCCGCCGCCACATCCTCGGCATAGAGCCGCGCCTCGAAGGCATGGCCGTGGATGGCCAGATCGCCCTGCGCGGCGGGAAGCGGCTCACCGGCCGCCACGCGCAACTGCCACTCCACCAGATCGATGCCGGTGATCGCCTCGGTGACCGGGTGCTCGACCTGCAGGCGCGTGTTCATCTCCATGAACCAGAAGCGATCGGTACGCAGCCCGTCGGAGGCATCGACGATGAACTCCACGGTCCCGGCGCCCGCATAACCGATGGCCTCGGCCGCGCGCACGGCCGCAGCCCCCATCGCGGCGCGCACCTCCTCGGTCATGCCCGGCGCGGGGGCCTCCTCGATCACCTTCTGGTGGCGGCGCTGGAGCGAACAATCGCGCTCGAAAAGATGCACCGCGCGGCTGCCGTCGCCGAAGATCTGCACCTCGATATGGCGCGGCTTTTCGACGAATTTCTCGATCAACACATCCGCATTGCCGAAGGCCTTGCGCGCCTCCGAACGCGCCGCCTCCAGCGCATCGGTGAAATCGCCCGCGCGCAGCACCTTGCGCATCCCCTTGCCGCCGCCGCCCGCCACGGCCTTGATGAGCACCGGATAGCCGATCGCATCTGCGGCGCCCGCGAGATGCTCGTCATCCTGATTGGCGCCGTGATAGCCGGGGACCACCGGCACCCCGGCCTCCTCCATCAACTTCTTGGCTGCATCCTTGAGCCCCATCGCACGGATCGCCGCGGCGGATGGCCCGATGAAGCGCAGCCCCGCCTCCTCAACCGCATCCACGAAATCGGGGTTCTCCGAGAGGAACCCGTAACCGGGATGGATCGCCTGCGCACCGCTGTCGCGCGCGGCCTTGATGATGGCCTCGAAGCGCAGATAGCTCTCGGCCGGTGCCGCGCCGCCGATATGAACTGCCAGATCGGCCATCTCCACATGGCGCGCCCGGGCATCGGCGTCGGAGTAGACGGCGACCGACTCCACCCCAAGCCGCCGGGCGGTGTCGATGATGCGGCAGGCGATCTCGCCGCGATTGGCGATCAGGATGCGATCGAACATCAAAGCTCCTCCATCTCGGCGCGGTGATGCGCGGCGCTGTCCTCGGAAAAGCAGCAGAAGACGACCTCGATGCCGGGGTTTCCCCGCAACGCCTTTGCCACGCTGCGCACCGCCACGCGTGCTGCCAAATCGGCAGGATAGCCATAGACCCCGGTGGAGATCGCCGGAAAGGCCAGGCTCGCCGCGCCCAGGCGCCGCGCCTCGGCCATGGCGTTGCGATAACATGCCGCCAGCAGATCGGGCTCGCCCGCCGTGCCACCCTTCCAGACCGGGCCGACAGTGTGGATCACCCATTTCGCCGGCAGGCGATGGCCGGACGTCACGCGCGCCTCCCCCGTGGGGCAGCCGCCGAGCGCGCGACACTCCTCCAGCAATTCAGGCCCGGCGGCGCGATGAATCGCCCCGTCCACCCCGCCCCCGCCCAGCAAGGCCTCATTGGCCGCGTTGACGATGGCATCCACGTCGAGCGTGGTGATATCCCCCACGATCACGCGCATCGCAGATCTTTCCCCTTGCATCCGACGATCCCCCTTCACGCAGCGCGCGCCCGTCTTCTTCGCAAAAATATCCCCGCCGGAGGCATTCATCACATGCGAAACACGCCGAAACGGGTCTCCTCAATGGGTGCGTTGAGCGCGGCGCGCAGCGACAAGGCCAGCACCGCGCGCGTGCGGCGCGGGTCGATGATCCCGTCATCCCACAGCCGCGCGCTGGCATAGAGCGGATGAGACTGGCGCTCGAACATCTCGATGGTCGGGCGCTTGAACTCTTCCTCCTCCTTGGCGGGCCACTCCTTGTCCGCGCGCTCCATCGCATCGCGCTTAACCGTCGCCAGAACCCCGGCCGCCTGCGCCCCGCCCATCACCGAGATGCGGCTGTTGGGCCAGCTCCAGAGAAATCGCGGTCCGTAGGCCCGCCCCGCCATGCCGTAATTGCCCGCCCCGAAGGAGCCGCCCACCAGCATCGTGATCTTGGGCACCGATGTCGTGGCCACGGCGGTGACCATCTTGGCCCCGTGGCGGGCGATGCCCTCATTCTCGTATTTGCGCCCGACCATGAAACCGGTGATGTTCTGCAGAAACACCAGAGGGATGCGCCGCTGGCTGCACAGCTCCACAAAATGCGCGCCCTTGACGGCGGATTCGGAGAACAGCACCCCGTTATTGGCCACGATCCCCACCGGCATCCCCTCGACATGGGCGAATCCGGTGACCAGCGTCTCGCCGAAGCGGGGTTTGAACTCGTCGAAAAAGGAGCCGTCCACCACCCGCGCGATCACTTCGCGAATGTCATAGGGCGTGGTCAGCCGTGCGGGCACGACGCCGAGGATCTCCTCGGGATCAAAGGCCGGGTCCTCGGGCGATTGCAGCACCACCGACTCGGGCCGGCGCCGGTTGAGCCCCGCCACCGCACGGCGCGCCAGCGCCAGCGCATGCGCGTCATCCTCGGCCAGATAGTCCGCCACCCCCGACAGGCGCGTAT
>PWLT01000128.1 GCA_003558415.1 Hyphomicrobiales bacterium | reverse complement strand
GTGGGCGGGGTGGAGCTTGCCTTTCTGGCCGGGGGTCGGCGGGGCTGATCGGCGGGCCGGGCGCCGTCGCATGGCGGCTCGATGCCATGCAGCGGGTGGCGTTCTCGGGGGCGCTGTTCGAATGGATGGTCGAGAATCGCCGCTTCCCGCCCGAGCATCTGCTGCGCCTGATCGCCTATCCGCTGGTGCATGCCACCGCCACGCACACGCTGTTCGTTGTGGTGTTCATCGCCGCGCTGGGAAAGTTCGTGGGCGAGGGGATGCGCGGCTGGGCGGTCCTGGTGGTGTTCTTCGGCGCCTCGCTCGCGGGGGCGCTGGTCTGGGGCGGTGTGCTGTACAGCCCGTCCTGGCTGCTGGGCGGCTATCCGGGGGTTTTCGGACTGGTAGGGGCGTTCACCTATCTGCTCTGGATCGAACTGGAAGAGAAGGGCGCCAACCCGGCGCGCGCCTTCATCCTGATCGGGGTGCTGCTGCTGGCGCGGCTGCTTGTGGGGCTTTATGTCGGGCTGGGCAGCACATGGCTGGCCGATCTGGCCGGTTTCCTGGCCGGTTTCGCCCTGTCCTTCCTGGTCGCGCCCGGCGGCTGGCGCCGCGCGCTGGAGCGTATCAGGCAGCGCTGATCGGCGCGCTTGGGATCACAGCATCCCGGGCAACACCTGATCGGGGGGGCGGTGGCCGTCCTGGAAGGTCTTGATGTTGATGATCACCTTCTCGCCCATCTCGATGCGCCCCTCCAGCGTGGCCGAGCCCATATGCGGCAGCAGAACCACATTGGGCAGCGCCCGCAGGCGCGGATTGACCTCGTGGCCATGCTCGAACACATCCAGCCCGGCGCCCGCGATCTCACCCTGGCGCAGCCCGCGGGTGAGCGCGTTCTCGTCGATGACCTCCCCGCGCGAGGTGTTCACGATCACCGATGTGGGCTTCATCAGCTTCAGCCGCCGGGCGTTCATCAGGTGGAATGTCGCGGGCGTGTGCGGGCAGTTGACCGACAGGATATCCATGCGCGCCACCATCTGGTCGAGGCTCTCCCAATAGGTGGCCTCAACCTCCTCCTCGATCTCGGGGCGCAGGCGCTTGCGATTGTGATAATGGATCTGCAGCCCGAAGGCGCGCGCGCGCCGCGCCACCGCCTGACCGATGCGTCCCATGCCCAGAATGCCCAGCCGCTTGCCGCCGATGCGCGCGCCCAGATGCGCCATCGGCGACCAGCCGTGCCATTCGCCCGCCTGCATTTCGGCCAGCCCTTCGGGAATGCGCCGCGTGACGGCGAGCATCAGCGCCATCGCCATGTCGGCGGTATCGTCAGTCACCACGCCGGGGGTGTTCGACACCAGAATGCCGCGCTGGCGCGCGCTGGCGACATCGATGTGATCGACCCCTGCGCCGTAATTGGCGATCAGTTTCAGCCTGTCTCCCGCCTGCGCCAGCAGCCCGGCATCGATCTGATCGGTGATCGTGGGCACCAGGACGTCGGCGCGGCGCATGGCCTCGCCCAGTTCTTCGCGCGTCATGCGCGTGTCGGGGTCGCGCAGCTCCACGTCGAAGAGTTCCTTCATCCGTGTCTCCACGGCCTCGGGCAACCGTCGCGTCACGACAACACTCAGACGCTTTGCGGGCATGCGACCCCTCCTTGCGCTTCCAAACCGGCGATACCGCTGGCAAGGTGACCGATAGCAAAGCGACGCACAAGCGTCACAGGTGACAAGTTGCGGGACGAACCGCGCCGGGCAGGATCGGGCACAGGCATATGAGACGATTTTCGGCCGCCGTGGCGGAGAATGGCGGGTGGATTCCGGTTCAAGGGGCGATCCGGGCCCTGCGCGCGCTTGTCTGCGCGGCGCTGCTTGGCGCGCTTGTGCCACAGGTGGGCGGCGTTCAATCGGCGAATGCCGGGGAGGCGATGCGCGGCCCGGTCACGAATCTTCCGCTGCCGCGCTACGTCTCGCTCAAGGCGGGCGAGGGCAATGCCCGGCGCGGTCCGGGCATGACGCATCAGGTCGACTGGGTGTTCCGCCGCCGCGACATGCCGCTGATGGTGACCGCCGAATACGAACACTGGCGCCGCGTGCAGGACGCCGACGGAGCAGGGGGATGGATGCATTTCGCGCTGCTCTCGGGCAGCCGCACGGTGCTGGTTCAGCGCGACATGACCGAGTTGCGCCTGCAGGCCGATGAGCGCGCCCCGCTGGTGGCCCATCTCGAGGCGGGCGTGGTGGCGCGCGTGCTCGAATGCGCGCCGGACTGGTGCCGGCTGCGCGCCGATCGACAGCGTGGATGGGCGCCCAAATCGGCGCTCTGGGGTGTCGATGAGGACGAGATCATCGACTGAGCCTGTGTCAGCCCGCGCCCGCGGGCCGCACCCCGGCGCAGACCGGGCATTCGGGCCGGGGCCGCACGGCGATCACCCGCGCCTCGGCATAGAGCGCATCGTGGATCATCAGCCGCCCGCGCAACCCCTCCCCCGCGCCGGTGAGCGCCTTGATCGCCTCGGTGGCCATCATGGAGCCCAGAATGCCGGGCAGGGGCGCGACCACGCCGGCCTCGGCGCAGCTGGGCACCAGCTCGGGCGCGGGGCGTTCGGGAAAGACGCATTCGAAGCAGGGGCCACCGCGCGCCGGGTCGTAGAGGCTGATCTGCCCCTCCCATTGGGTGATCGCCGCGGCGATCAGCGGCTTGGCCGTGGCGACGGCGCTGCGATTGGCCAGATAGCGCGTGTCGAAATTGTCGGTGCCGTCGAGAATCAGATCGTAATCGGCAAAAAGCGCCTCGGCGATCTCCGGCTCCAGCCGCCGGTGGTAGGGGCGCACCTGGATATGGGGGTTGAGCGCCTCCATCGCCGCCTGCGCGGAAAAGACCTTGGGCATGCCGATGCGGTCATCGGTGTGGATCACCTGCCGCTGGAGGTTGGAATTGTCCACCGTGTCCGCGTCGATCACGCCGATCGTCCCCACCCCGGCAGCCGCAAGGTAGAGCAGCACCGGCGAGCCCAGCCCCCCCGCGCCGATCACCAGTACCCGCGCATCCCTGAGCTTGCGCTGCCCGGTCCCGCCGATCTCGCGCAGCATGATGTGGCGGGCATAGCGCTCCAGTTCGGAGGGGCTGAAGGACCCCGCCGGGCGCTCGGGCTCGGATGTTCGGGTGCCTTTGCCTGCGGCGCGGCGGCGCAACTGCCGCAGCCCGGCGGTGTAGCCCCCCACGAGCAGGACGGCCCCGCCCAGAACCAGCCAGGACTCCACCGATCCGCCTGTCGCGGCGCGCAGCGGTGCGCCTTCGGGAAGCGCGAGATGAACCAGCAGCACCGCCGCGTAGAGCCCGGCGAGCATGATCAGGCGCTGACGGACCGGGGCGCCCATGAGATGCCCCAGACCCCAGATCGCCGCCGCCAGAAACAGAACGAACAGCATCAGCTGTACCCGGTGGAGCCGAAGCCGCCCTCCCCCCGCGCGCTGTCGGAGAGGGTGTCGCAATCCTCGAACCGCGCCTGCAGGACGGGTGCGACGATCATCTGCGCGATCCGGTCGCCATGCGCGACGGTGTAGGGCTCGGCGCCGAGATTGATCATCAATACCCCCAGCGGGCCGCGATAGTCGCTGTCGATGGTGCCCGGCGTGTTCACCAGCGTGATGCCGTGGCGCAGCGCCAGCCCCGAGCGGGGGCGGAGCTGCACCTCGAAGCCCGCGGGTATCTCCAGCCGCAGCCCGGTGGGAATGAGGGCGCGCTGCATCAATCCCAGCGTCACGCCCCCAGCGCGTTCCTCGGCGGGAAGATTGGCGCGCAGGTCGGCCCCGGCGGCGCCGGGCGTGGCGTATTCCGGCAGGCCGACGCGGCGGTCGGCGCCCTCCTCCCACAGGCAGCGAAGCCGCGGCGTCATTGCAGCGCCTCCGCGATGCGCGCGGCCATCCGGTGGCCCAACTCGGCCTTGGACATGCGCGGCCAGCTCTCGGCGCCCGCTTCGGTGATCAGGATCACGGCGTTCTCCGTGCCGCCCATGATGCCGGTGCCCTCGGAGACGTCATTGGCAAGGATCCAGTCGCAGCCCTTGCGCGCGCGCTTGGCCTCGGCATTGGCCTGCACCTGCTCGGTCTCGGCGGCAAAGCCGATGACGAGGCGCGGCCGCCCCGCCTTGAGCGCGGCGACATGGGCGAGAATGTCGGGATTCTCGGCGAATTCGAGCGTCGGCGCGCCGCCCTTGCCCTTCTTGAGCTTCTGTGCTCCGGCATTGGCCACACGCCAGTCGGCCACCGCGGCGGCGCAGATCAGCGCATCGGCGGGCAGCGCCGCCTCGACGGAGGCGAGCATCTCGCGCGCCGTGCTCACGCGCATGACATCGACGCCGGGGGGCGGCGCCACGGCCGCGGGGCCGGTGACGAAGCTCACCCGCGCGCCCAGATCGCGCAGCCCCGCCGCCAGTGCCGCGCCCTGCGCGCCCGAGGAGCGGTTGGCGATGTAGCGCACCGGATC
>PWLT01000288.1 GCA_003558415.1 Hyphomicrobiales bacterium | reverse complement strand
TCGCTGCCGCCACATAGATTTCCGGGCGCATGAGTACCGAGGGCTCGCCGGCCAGCACATCGCGCAGGATGCCGCCCAGCGTGCCGGTGATCATGCCCATGACCACGGCGACGGTCGCGGAGCCGGTCACCTCGAGGCCCCTGTAGGCGCCAAAGACGCCATAGGCCGACAGCGCCACGGCATCCAGCCACAGCAACAGGCGATAGCGCGACTCGATCAGATGGGCAGAGAAATACACGAGGATCGCGGTCGATCCGCAGACCAGCAGAAAGACGGGATGCGCGACCCAGAACACCGGCACGCCGAGCACGAGATCGCGCACGGTGCCCCCGCCGATGCCGGTCACCGCGCCGAGGAACAGAAAACCCACGATGTCGAGTTCCTTGCGTGACGCCGCCAGCGCGCCGGTCGCCGCGAAAAGGGCGACGCCCGCATAATCAAGGAAGATGAGCGCATCCATCGGAGTCGCCCCCTTGGCAGGATCGGTGGCGCCAGAGGCTACACCGTGGTCCCCGGCGAGACCATGCCATCATGCTGCAATCGCCTCAGTTGGCGCGCATCGCGCGCGTGGCAGTTGAGGATTGAACACCAAGGTGTCCCACGGCCGTTTTCGCGCGGGACACTTTTCCGATTTTGATAAAAAAATCAACCATTTAAGCTTGGGATGGTAGGCCCGGAGGGACTCGAACCCCCAACCAAAGCGTTATGAGCGCTCTGCTCTAACCAATTGAGCTACGGGCCCGCGCCGGACGAGCCTCTAGCAGATCGCCCGCCCGCGTCAAGTAACACGCAGCCGGGGCGGCGATGCAGCACCCTGACCGTTGGGCCGGGCCGGAGCCGCATTGTTGCACGAATGGCACGTCTTACCCTCCCCGCCCGGAAACACTTGCCAAACCAATGATCCGCAGGGATTTTGGGAACCAGTTGCCCAGTGTGCACGTTTCCCCCGTATCCGCCGATGACGGCTTATAGCCGAGAAGGGGTGCCGAAGATGCACGCGCGATCAGATGTCCGACCGTGACGGCGGCGCGTCGGCCAACCCTTTGCCAATTCGTGATGGGACGGTTCTTGGCGTCGATGCTGGCCCCGTCCTGAGCATTCTGGAGCCCCTGCCCGAAGAGATCAGTATCGTACTGTCGCGTTTCGACGACCTCACGCCCGAACTGCTCGGGCGCGTGGGGCCCGATTGTGTTGCCGCGCCGCTCGTGGCACCGGGGTTCGACATTCTCGATCTCGCCCAGCGCCTCGATTCACTCGACTATGCGGGCACGCTCGTTGCGATCACCTTCCCGATCCCCGACCGCGACGTCGTCCTGCGCGAAGTCGGCGCGACCAATGCGAGCATCGATTTCCATCTGCTGGAAATTCGTTAGCGCGTGCCGCATCCGATCAGGCTTCATCGTGTTCGCCGCGCGATGCCGCGATGGCGGCGGCGAAATCCTCCTTGAGCAGGGCGATATCCTCCACCCCCACCGAAACGCGAAAGAAGCCTTCGCCGATGCCGAGCGCCGCGCGCTGCTCCTCGTTCAACCCGCGATGCGAGGACGAGGCCGGATGCGAGAGCGTCGTGCCGATATCGCCCAGCGTGGGCGCGAAGGCGATCTGCGGCGCGGCCCGGGTCAGCGCATTGGCCGCTGCGCGCCCGCCTTCGATCTCGAAGCTGACCATGTTGCCACCGCGCGCGCCCAGCAGCGCCTTTGCGCGGTTATGGTCGGGATGGTCGGGGCGCGTTGGGTAGAGCACGCGGCGGATGCCGGGCAGCCCGGCCAGATGATCGGCCAGCGCCACGGCGTTCTCCTCGGCGCGGTCATAGCGCAGCTCGAAAGAGTAGAGCCCCCGTTCGGCCAGCCAGCAGTCGAAGGGGCTTGGCGTAAGCCCCAGCGTCACGGCGGTGTCGTAGATCGCCTTGCGGTGCTCGGGCGCGCGCGCAGCGACATAGCCCAACGTGGCGTCGGAATGCCCGGCGAGCAGCTTGGTGAGCGAATGGATCACCAGATCGGCGCCATGCTCGAAGGGCCGCCAGGCGCGCGGCGTGGTGAAGGTGTTGTCCACCGCCAGCAGGATGCCGCGCGCGCGGCACAGCGCGGCGATACCCTCCATATCGGCCACCCGCAGGGTCGGGTTGGACACGACCTCGACCAGCAGCATCCGGGTTTCGGGGCGCAGCGCGGCCTCGACGGCGGCTATATCGGTGGGATCGGCCAATGTGGCCGGGATGCCCAGCCGAGGCAGCTCCTCGCGCAGCATCCGCAGCGAACGGCCATAGAGCTGATCGCCGCCCACGATGTGATCACCGGCGCGCAACAGCCCCAGCACGGATGCCGTCACCGCCGCCATGCCTGACCCTAGCACGAGCCCGTCGCTGGCCCCTTCCATCCCGTCGATCTTGCGCGCGAGGATTTCGGCGTTCGGGTGTCCCTCGCGCGCATAGGTATAGCCCGGCGCGCGCCCCTCATATTGCGCATCCAGCGCATCGGGCGACTGTGCAGTATAGGCGACCGAGGGCTGGATCGGCGTGCCGAGCGCCTGCGCGGCGCCCTCGGGCCAGGGGGTGCGGCGCACGAGGCTGCGCGGCGGCTTTCTGTCGGTCATGGCGGGCTCCTGCGTTTTGCGTCCCTTGCCACGCCGGCGCGGTCCACTCAAGCGCCTCGGCCGTCGCCACGCATGCCCGGGGAGGGTTCGTACCGGTGCCTTTGGTCAGCCGCCCGGTTTCAGCCGGTCGCGGAAACGGCGCATGTTGGCGCGATAACCCTCGGCGCTCTTGCGCAACCCGGCGATCGCCTCGTCGTCGAGCTTGCGCAGGACCCGGGCCGGTGCGCCGAGGGCGAGGCTGCCATCGGGGATTTCCTTGCCCTCGGTAATCAGCGCCCCGGCGCCGATTAGGCAATCGCGCCCGATCACCGCACCGTTGAGCACGGTGGCCCCCATGCCGATCAGGCTGCCATCGCCGATGGTGCAGCCATGCAGGGTGACGCGATGGCCGATGGTGCAGCCTGCCCCCACGGTGAGCGGATAGCCCATATCCGTGTGCAACACGCATTGCTCCTGCAGATTGGAGCCTTCGCCGATGGTGATACGCTCATTGTCGCCGCGCAGCGTCGCGCCGAACCACACCGAGGCCCCCTCCCCCAGCGTCACCCGGCCGATCACATTGGCATCGGGCGCGATCCAGTAATCGCCGCTTCCGGGCAGGTCGGGGCCGATGCCGTCAAGCTCCCAGATCATGCGCGTTCCTCCGATTCGCGACTCAGCCCGCGCACGAACTCGTTGAGCCAGGGCTGGCGGTCGCGGCGCATCCGCTCGGCACGCAGGATGGTGCGCAGCGCCTCCTCGGTCGCGTCGAGATCGTGATTGACCAGCACATAGTCATATTCGGCCCAGTGACTGATTTCGGCAAGGCTCTTGTCCATGCGCCCGGCGATCACCTCTTCGCTGTCCTGCCCGCGCGCACGCAGACGCCGCGCAAGTTCGCCCAGCGATGGCGGCAGCACGAAGATCGACACCGCATCCTTGCCCAGGCTGGAATTGCGGATCTGCTGGCCGCCCTGCCAGTCGATGTCGAACAGCGTGTCGCGTCCGGCTTCCATCGCCGCCACGACGGGTGCGCGCGGCGAGCCGTAGAGATTACCGAACACCCAGGCATGTTCGAGCATCTCGCCATTCTCGACCATCTTCTCGAAGGCGGCGCGGGAGCGGAAATGATACTCGCGCCCGTCCACTTCGCCCGGCCGCGGCGGGCGCGTCGTGGCAGAGACGGAGAATGCGATCTCCGGATCCCAGTCCATGAGCCGGCGCGCCAGCGTCGTCTTGCCCGCCCCCGAAGGCGAGGAGAGGATGATCAGCAGCCCGCGCCGCTGCGTCATGGTCGCGTGCCCCTGCGGGCCTGGCGCATTGCTCACGGGCTACTCCACATTCTGGACCTGCTCGCGCATCTGGTCGATCACCGTCTTGAGGTCAAGTCCGATCCGCGTGAGCGCCTCGGATTGCGCCTTGGAACACAGGGTGTTGGCCTCTCGGTTGAATTCCTGCATGAGGAAATCGAGCTTGCGCCCGACCGGCCCCGCGCCGCCGAGCAGCGCACGCGCGGCATCGACATGGGCGCGCAGCCGGTCGATCTCCTCGGTCACATCGGTCTTGACGTAAAGCAGCGCGAGTTCCTGCTCGACGCGGCCGGGATCGGCAGCCGATGCGCCCTCCATGATCGCCGCGATGCCCTCGGAGAGCTTCGCCGCCATCGCGTCTCGGCGCTCCCCGGCGCGCGAAGCGGCGTCCTCGGTGAGCGCGGCCACCTGATCGAGCTGGGCTCCAATCACCCGCGCCAGCGCCGCGCCTTCCTCGGCGCGCATGTGCTCGAAGGCCTCGATCACGGCGGGAAAATCGGCCAGCAATGCCTCACGCAGCGCGGTGGTGTCGGCCTCGGCGCTCGTGCCGGGCTCCAGCACCCCGCGCAGGGCCAGCAGATCGGCGCCGCGGCTATGGGCCAGGGTCACGCCCGTGGCCTCGGCCTCGGCCTCCACCTTG
>PWLT01000030.1 GCA_003558415.1 Hyphomicrobiales bacterium | reverse complement strand
GCAGCTCGCCCGGACCCGTGGATTGTTCGCGCAGCTCCGCCCCCAGGGCCGTGGCGCGCGCGACCGTGGCCGCAGCATCCGCGACCTTGAGCCCCAGATCGCAGATCGTGGTGCCGCGCAGCAGGTAGAGCGAATAGGCAAACCCCTCCTGCGCGGTGTTGAGCAGGATGTTCACCCCGCCCTGGCGCCAATGCGCGACATCCTTGGACACATGCTGCCCGGCCCGGACGAAACCCAGGCTGTGCAGCAGATCGCCCAGCCGCGCAGCCTCGGCCGGATCGGTGGCGAACTCGATGAATTCGACCCCCTTCGCGGCAACGCGGTCGGGCATGGGCGGCGCCGGAATGGCGATATCCGGCTCCAGCCGCGCGACGCGATCCATCAGCCAGCGCAGGCTACGCTGCCCGTCCGCCGCGATGGTTCGCGGCGAGGCACCGCGGAACTGGTCGTTGAACACCTCGAGGCTGAGCGGGCCGGTATATCCTGTGGCCGCGACAGCGCGCATGAAGCCGGTGACATCCAGATCGCCCTGACCGGGCATGTTGCGGAAATGGCGGGACCAGTAGAGCAGGTCCATCTCGATCATCGGCGCATCGGCAAGTTGCACGAAGAAGATCCGGTCCCCCGCGATGGCACGGATGGTGTCGGGATCGATGCCGCGCGCCAGCGTATGGAAGCTGTCGAGGATCAGCCCGACCGAGGGGTGATCGGCGCGGCGAACGATCTCCCATGCGTCGCGGTGATCGGTCACATGGCGGCCCCAGGCCAGGGCTTCGTAGCCGATGCGCAGGCCGCGCTCGGCGGCGAGCGCCCCCAGCTCGCGCAGATCCGCCGCCGCGCGGTCGATCCCGCCCAGGCTTTCGGGATGGGTGTTCGAGCAGATCAGCATCAGATCGGCGCCCAGATCGACCATCAGGTCGAACTTGCGCTTCGCCCGCTCGAAAGCGCGGGCGCGCAGCGGTTCGGGCAGCCCCTCGAAATCGCGAAAGGGCTGGAACAGCGAGATCTCCAACCCGTGATCGCGGATCATCGCCCCGACATCGCGCGGAGCGGCGTCGAAGGCGAGGAAGTCGTTCTCGAAGATTTCGATGCCCTGAAACCCCGCCGCGGCGATGGCGGCGAGCTTTTCGGGCAGATCGCCCGACAGGCAGACGGTTGCGATGGATGTCTTCATCTCAGAACCCCAGCAGATTGGGCAGGCCGATCACCGTGACCGGCACGAAGGTGATGATGAACAGCACCACGACCTCGAGCACGAAGAACGGCATGATCTGGCGCACCAGCCGGGCCATGCCGACATTGGCCACCCCCTCGGCGACGAACAGGCACAATCCCAGCGGCGGCGTGATCAGCCCGATCATCAGGTTGAAGATGACGATGATGCCGAAATGCACCGGATCGACGCCGAAGCTCATGGCGATGGGATGCACGATCGGCACCAGCACCAGCATCGCGGCGATTCCCTCCAGAAAGAGCCCCACGAACAGGAACAGCACGATGACCAGGAGCAGGAAGACGAACCGGCTGTCGACATTGCCGATCACCCAGTCGGTCAGCATGTTGGGCACGCGGTTATAGGTCAGCAGCCAGTTCGCCGCCGATACCGCAGCGATGATGATGAGGATCACGGCGGAATCGCGCATGGCGCTGGCGAAGATGCCGGGCAGATCGCGCAGGCCCACCTCACGGTAGAGCACGACGCCCACGAACAGGGCATAAGCCACCGCGAAGCTTGCCGCCTCGGTGGGCGTGACGACGCCCAGAATGATCGCCCCGACAACGAAGACCGGCATCAGAAGCGGGATGATCCCGCCCAGAAGGGCGCCGCCCTGGCTGGGGATTTCGGCCAGCGCCGCGCGGTCGGAGGGGCCGCCGGACTTCACCCGGCCGACGATGACCATGACATAGGCCGACAGGAACACCGCCAGCAACAGCCCCGGAACCACGCCGGCAAGAAACAGCGCCGGCACCGACACGCCACCCACGGTCAGCGCGTAGATGATCACCGGGATGGAGGGCGGGATGATCGGCCCGATCACTGAAGAAGCCGCAGTCAGCGCCGCCGAGAAGTCGCGCCTGTAGCCGGCGCGCTCCATCTCGGGGATGAAGACCCGCCCGATTGCCGAGGTGTCGGCCACCGCCGAGCCCGACAGCCCCGCAAACACGACACTGGCCCAGATATTGACCAGCGCCAGCCCGGCGCGCATCCGCCCCACGATGACGATGGCGAAGGCGATGATGCGCCGGGTGATACCCGAGGCGTTCATCAACTCGCCCGCCAGTACGAAGAGCGGGATCGCCAGCAGCGGAAACGAGTTGATGCCGCGAAACATCTCGGTCGCGACGATGCGCGGGTGATAGGGCAGCGCGCCGGTGGCCATGAACCACACGAGTGCCGCGACGATGGCAAAGGCGATCGGCACGCCGATCACCAGGGACACCAGCAGGATGACATAGACCATGGCTCAGGCCCTCCCGGCGCGGATGTCGCCGATGCGTTCGGCAAGCTTGACCGCCGCGGCCAGCGAAAGCAGCGCGCCGCCCAGCACGAAGGAGAACTGCCAGGGCGCCATGCGGCCGAAGATCTCGATCCACTCGATGCCCGTGTCGCGCGCCAGCCGCCGAGCCGCGGTGACGATGCCCGAGGCCTCGCGCGTGCCACGGCTGTCGATGAACATCAGCGCCGAGCGGGCCAGCATCACCCCGATCACCACCACCGACAGATCGACCAGCGCGAAGAGCCAGGCCCGGATGCGCGCCGGGATCGTGTCGGTGACGATCGTGAAGCGGATGTGGCGATCCTGAAGATAGGCCAGCGCCACGCCGAACATCACGCCATAGATCGCCAGATAGACCGGAAGCTCTTCGCCCCAGGCCCAGGACCGCCCGACGGTGTAGCGCCGCACCGAATTGACGAAGACGATGAGGAACACGCCCGCCATGCTCAGCCACGCCCCCAGCGCGAACAGCCGGGACAGGCCGCTGTTGAGACCCTTGAGCATCACGATGCCCTCCATGCGGGACGGGTGCGGGCCCGCGAAGGGCCCGCGCCGCACTGCGTGTCAGTCCGAGGCAGCGGCGACCGCGTCGTTCAGCCGGTCGATCCAGCCCGACTGATCGCCGAGCTCCTCGCGCAGCCAATCCACAACTGCGGGCTGGGCAGCATCGCGAAACAGCGCGATCTCGTCTTCGGTGGGGGTGTAAACCTGCACGCCGGACTCGGCCACCAGACGCACGCCCTCGGCCGAGGTGAACTGCTGGATGGCACGCCCCATGACCCCGGCGACCTTGGCTGCGCGTGCCACCACGGCCTGATCGGCCGGATCGAGCGACTGGAAGAACTCGTCATTGATGACGAGGAAATCGGTCGCGTAGACATGGCCGTTAAGCGTCATGTATTCCTGCAATTCGTGCAGGTTGTTGCCGTAGATCACACCGACGGGGTTTTCCTGCCCGTCGACGACGCCGGTGGCCAGCGCGTTGGGCACTTCGGTCCATGGAACCGGGGTCGGCTCGGCGCCCAGCGCCTCCACCATCTCGACATAGAGCGGAATGGGCTGCACGCGGATTCGCAGGCCGGCCATGTCTTCGGGCGTGCGGATCTCGCGCACGCTGTTGGTGAAATGCCGCACGCCCGTCTCGCCGTAAGCCAGCGTGCGCAGGCCGGATTCCTCCAGGCAGTGCTCAGCCAGTTCCTGCCCGAAGGGGCCATCCAGAACCTCCCATGCGACAGTCGGGTAGGAGAAGATGAAGGGGATGTCGAGCACCTGCGCGGCGCTGCATACCCGGCTCATCGCGCCCGAGACCATCACCACCTGGGTCAGCCCCTCCTGTGCCTGCTCGACCAGTTCGTTCTCATCGCCCAGCGACCCGGCGGGGAACAGCTCGACGCTCAGATCGCTTTCGCCCTCGACGATGTTCTTGAATACCTGTGCCGCCGCGCCTTTCTTGGAGCTGGTCCAGTCCTCTGGATCGACATGGGCGAAACGGATGGTCTGCGCCTGTGCCAGCCCGGCACTCAGCACGAGGGTCATGGCGGTCATCCCGCCGATGAGGATCTTGGAGTTGAAATAACGCATCGGGTCCTCCCTTTTTCTGCGTCGTGGAGCCGGAGCGTTCCGGCGGCTTCGCGGTGACCGGGCAAGCGCCCGCTCACACGGTGAAAACGGTCAGTCAGCGAACGCATTGAAGGTTGTGCTCATTCGCTCGGGATCGGCGGCGTGCCCGGTGAACAGCTCGAACGCACGGACTGCCTGGAAAACCGCCATGCCCGAGCCCGGCAGCACCCGACAGCCGCGTGCGCGGGCGCTGGCCAGAAGTTCGGTCTCGAGCGGAAAATAGACGATATCGCCGACCCAAAGCCCCGGGTGCAGCAGCGCAGTGTCGAAGGGCATGCCGGGGGATTTGGCCATGCCCACAGGCGTTGCGTTGACGACACCGTCAAGCGGGCCGCTCAACGCCGCCTCGGCCTGCGCGATTTCCACGCGGCCGGGATGGGTATGCGCCAGCCGTTCCACCAGCGCGCGGGCGCGCG
>PWLT01000308.1 GCA_003558415.1 Hyphomicrobiales bacterium | reverse complement strand
CATCGTAGCCCGCGCCGAGAAGCCTCAGGCAGATATGTTTGGCGATGAAACCGGTCGCGCCAGTCAGCAGCACCGCAGGTCTGTCACTCATGATCCACCGCCCGGGTCCGCATGCCTTCGGCGCCAAGGGTTGGCCGCCGCGCCCTCGGGCCAAGAATGTCAGGCGAGCAGCCGCCGCGCAATCACATGGGCCTGTATCTCGGCCGCGCCTTCAAAGATGTTGAGGATGCGCGAGTCGCACAGAACGCGGCTGATCTCGTATTCGGTCGCAAAGCCGTTGCCGCCGTGGATCTGCAGCGCATTGTCGGCCGCCGCCCAGGCCACGCGCGCGCCCAGCAGCTTGGCCATGCCCGCCTCCAGATCGCAGCGCCGCCCGGCATCCTTCTCGCGCGCCGCGTGATAGGTCAGCTGACGCGCGATCATGATCTCCACGGCCATCATCGCCAGCTTGTCGGCGACGCGGGGGAACGCGACCAGCGCCTTACCGAACTGCTTGCGCTCCTCGCCATAGCGCAGCCCCAGCTCGAGCGCGTTCTGCGCCACGCCGATGGCGCGCGCGGCGGTCTGGATGCGCGCGCTCTCGAAGGTCTGCATGAGCTGGCGGAAGCCCTGCCCCTCGATCTCGCCCAGCAGGTTCGCAGCGGGCACGCGGAAGCCGTCGAAGGCCAGCTCGTATTCCTTCATGCCGCGATAGCCCAGCACCTCGATCTCGCCGCCGGAGATGCCCGCATCGGGGAAGGGCTCGGCCTCGCTGCCGGGGGTCTTCTCGGCCAGGAACATCGAGAGCCCCTTGTAATCGGTGCTCTCGGGATCGGTGCGCGCCATCAGCGTCATCACATCGGCGCGCGCGGCATGGGTGATCCAGGTCTTGTTGCCGGTGATGGTGTAATCCTCGCCCTCGCGCACCGCGCGGGTGCGCAGCGCGCCCAGATCCGAGCCGGTATTGGGTTCGGTGAACACCGCCGTGGGGATGACCTCGCCGCTCGCGATGCGTGGCAGCCATTCGGCCTTCTGCGTCTCGGTGCCGCCGCACAGGATCAGCTCGGCGGCGATCTCCGAGCGCGTCCCGAGGCTGCCCACGCCCACATACCCGCGCGAGAGCTCCTCGGAGACAACGACCATTGCGGTCTTGGACAGCCCCAGCCCGCCATGCTCTTCAGGAACCGTCAGGCCGAACACGCCCATCTCGGCGAGCTTGCCGATCAGCTCCATCGGGATCAGTGCATCCTCGAGGTGCCAGCCATGCGCGTGCGGGGCGACCTCCTCATCGGCGAAGCGGCGGAACTGCTCGCGGATCATCTCCAGCTCGTCGTCGAGCCCGCTGGCACCGAAGGTCGCGCGCCCGCCGGCATCGCGCATCCACGCGACCAGCCGCGCGCGGGCCGGCGCCGTGTTGCCCTGGCGGCGCAGCGTGGCCACGGCCGGATCGTCGAGATGCGCCTCCAACCCGGTCGCGATCTCGTGCAGGCGCAGGATCTCGCCCTGGCTCATCGGGATGCCGCCCGCGATCTGCTCGAGATATTCGCCGCAGCCGATCTGAAGCAGCAGCTGCTCCAACTCGCCAAGCTGCCCGGCCTCCTCCAGACGCTGCGCCCAGGCGTGCATCTGGCGCAGCGATTCGACATAGGTGGCGAGCCAGGCGAGCCCGTGCGCGGCGCGCTGGCGCTCCTCAAGCGCCGCGCCGTCGAGCCGCCCGTCAGCCTCCGTGACCTCCCCGCGCAGGGCCGCGGTCGCCGCCTCCAGCGTGGCCTGTGCAGCACCCGCCGCCGCTCCGGCCAAGGCCACCGGATCGCTCAACTGCGTCTCCGCGGCGGTATCGGACATGTCGCGGCCGTCATGGGGCATGGTCAATCCTCTCACTGAAGTCGGCACAGCCATACGGCCTTTGCAGGTGCAGCGCAACATTGGAGCATCGGGCGCCGCCTGCGCGCACGAATATGTCGCAGCAGTCTTCGGGCTCGGTCTGGCACCCCACCGGCGTCTGCCAATCCGGCGGCAACGGGGGAGAACGGATATGGAGACTCTGATCGGCCTTCGCGGCGGCGATCGCTGTGACCATCCCTGCGGGGATGAATCGCATCCGCCGCGCGCTGGTGCTGCAGCGCGACACATTGCCTGCCCGCCTGAAACCTGCATAAAGGCGGCATGGAGACCTCCCCCGAGCATGACGAAATCGTAAGCTTTCTCTCCGACCCGGGCACGCATGGCGGCGCGCAGGTCGAGGTGAAGCGCACCCACGGGGCCGTCGTTTTCCTGGCTGGAGAGGACGCCTACAAGATCAAGCGGCCCGTGCGCTATGACTACATGGATTTCTCGACGCTCGAGTCGCGGCGCCGCGCCCTCCAGCGCGAGCTCGACCTCAACCGCCCGGCCGCGGGAGAAATCTACAGGGGTCTGATCCCCGTCACGCGATCGGGCGGCGGCCATGCGCTGGGCGGCGAGGGCGATGCGGTCGAATGGGTCCTGCACATGCGCCGATTCCCCGCCGAAGCGGAGCTTTCCGCCATCGCGCAGGCGGGCGATTTCGGCACGACCCTGGCGCGCGATCTGGGCGCGGTGATCGCGCGCTACCACGCCGAGGCCCCGGTGCGGGACCTGGACGGGGCCGAGCTCATCGCGGAGATCATCACTGAACTCGACGCGGCCTTCATCGCGATGACCGACCGGCTTGATGACACGGCAACCCGCAACTTCACTCAAGGCGCCGAGGCGCAATTCGCGCGCGTGCGTAGGCTTCTGGCCGAGCGCGCCGCGGCGGGTTATGTCCGGCGCTGCCACGGTGATCTGCATATGGGCAATATCGTCGTGCTCGACGGCCACCCCGTGCCCTTCGACGCGCTGGAATTCGATGAGCGCCTGGGCACCATGGACGTACTCTACGATCTCGCCTTCCTGCTGATGGATCTGCATCACAAGGGATTGCGCGCGCAGGCGAATATCGTGCTCAACCGCTACCTCCACGCCGCCGGCGCCGAGGCCCATTACGACGCGCTGGCGCTCCTGCCGCTCTTTCTGGGTCTGCGGGCCGGGATCCGCGCCATGGTCGCCGTGCAGCGCGCCGATGGGGCGGAGAAACCCGATGCGGCGCTGGAGGAGGGGCGCGGGTATCTGGAGGCCGCCAACGCCCATCTCGCCCCGCCGCCCGCGCTGCTGGTCGGCGTCGGCGGGCTGTCGGGCAGCGGAAAGTCGACGCTGGCGGCCCGGCTCGCCCCCTGTATCGGCCCGGCGCCGGGCGCGGTGCATCTGCGCAGCGATCTGATCCGCAAACAGTTCTTCGATGTCGATGAATTCGCCGCGCTGCCGGAATCGGCCTATGCGCCGGAGGTCAGCGAAACCGTCTATGCCCGCCTGCGCGATCGCGCCAACCGTGCCCTGCGCGCCGGCCACGGGGTCGTGGTCGATGCGGTCCATCTGCATGAGCATGAGCGCAGCGGGACACGCGCGCTGGCCGAAGCCGCCGGTGCCGATTTCGCGGGACTGTGGCTGGAGGCCGAGCCCGGCGTGCTGATCGCCCGAGTGGAGGCCCGGCGCGGTGACGCCTCCGATGCCGATGCCGCGGTGGTGCGCGGGCAGTTGCGCGCCGCCCCCGAGGTGGAGGACTGGCTCCATGTCGATGCATCGGGCAGCATCGACACAACCTTGCGCAACGCCCGTGAGGCATTGAAGGACAGGTGCTGACGCCGGGCCGCTCACGCAATGTCGGCTTGGTTCGCAACGCGCTGCCGATGCGGGCCGCGCGATCGGGCATGAGGCCGGTGAGGAAACCGGACCATGCTTTGGAGTGCGCGCATCGGATCGGAGCGCGCATTGCTTCACCCGAATTGTTCACCAGGATATACCGATGCGTCGACACCGAGGGCCGAACGCGCGGGGCGGCGGCTGGTTGGCATCATCCGCGAACAGCGATGGCAGCCCTTTGCATTGCGCGACGTGTTGCGGCTCGGCCGCCCTTGCGTGGCGTGCATGGTCGAACATGACCCCGCGCCGTTGACCCACCTGCCAACCCGCGAGGGGGCAGGCGGCAAACCCTGTTCCCGATGAACCCGGCACTACATGGCCAGACATGACTCGATGGGTTCAGACGGTGAAACAGGTATCCGGGGTCGCGGCTGAACTGGCAGAACCGACAGGACCCCGACTGAAGCAGGTGCTTCCGGTTTGTCCTGAGGGGGAGGGGCTGAACGCGCCCGCGCCCGGGCCGATGGACCGGGCCTGGACGCGGGCGCATATCTCGACGTCCTGGACCTTCATGGGCATTTGGCCTGCCGCGCAGCGGCAAGGCAACCCGGTTTGGGCACAACGCGGGCAAGGTCGCGCTATCCACTCATGCCATTTCGGTCAACCGAAGGATGGTAAGGGGTGATAGTTGCAGTGGGAGCGGAAAATTGCTACAATCACAGGTTGTTTGACGCAAGATTCTTACCTTAACCGATAGATGGAGGTTCGGGGATGACAGTGATACCACGGCACGCGCCGCGGTTGGCGGTTGCGATCCCCATGACGTCATGAAACCGCAACACGAGCGCCCTTCGGGGGGT
>PWLT01000057.1 GCA_003558415.1 Hyphomicrobiales bacterium | reverse complement strand
GCCTCGGCCGCCAGATCGCGGGCCAGGGCGTTCAGCGCGTCACGCACCGCCGCCGTCATCTCGGCCGCCCCCCCGGGCGTCATCATGGCGTAGGAGACGCGGCTCATCAGATCCTCGCCAAAGCGGATCTGGGGGTTCATCACCCCTGCGGAGGCGATCACCTCGCCGTTCACGAGATCGCTCAGATGCGCGGCGATCGTGGTCGAGCCCAGATCGATCGCCAGACCGTAGAGCCCGCCCTCGTGAAATCCCGGCCACAGGTCGATCAGACGCGGCCAGGCGTCGTCATGGCCTTGATGGACCGCGACGGTGACGCTCCAGCCGCCTGCACGCAGGGCCGGTTGCAGTTTGCGCATCACTTCAAGACTTGCCCGCAGGCCACTGATTCCCCATTGCCTCTCAAGTGCAGCGGCGAGTCGCTGAAAGTCGCCGCTGGGCTCGTGCATGTCGGGCTCGGTCACATCGACGAGATAGCGCCGGGTTGCCGGGTCCATGACCATGGCGCGGGTCGCGGCGGCCTTGCGCACCACCTGTCGGTGGAGCTGGCTCTCGGGCGGCACGTCGATCACCGCGTCACCCATGATCCGCGCCTGGCAGCCCAGTCGCCGCCCCTCGGCGAGCCCGCGCTTGTCGTGATAGCGTTGCTCGACACTGTTCCAGGGCGAGAGTGCATCGGGATGCATGGTGACGCCGTGCTTGGCGAACTGGCCATAACCGGGGCTGACCTGACATTTGGAGCAGATGCCGCGCCCGCCGCAGACCGAGTCGAGATCGACGCCGAGCCGACGCGCGGCCTCGAGTACCGGTGTGCCGGCGGGGAAGCGCCCGCGCTTGCCGGATGGGGTGAAGATCACGAGGGGGTCGGTCATCGCGGGCCTGCCTGCTCAGCTATGTGCCGATACATAACCTGCCCGCCCGGCGATCAAAGCCGGCGCGCGGCAGATTCAGGCCCGCAAACGACCTTCGAGCGACCTTCGCGCCTCAGCGCGACACGAGCACCGAGCATTTGGCGTGGCGCACGACCCGCGCGGCGGTGGAGCCGATGAAATAATCCTGCAATCCGGGGCTGTGCGAGCCGATGATGATCAGGTCGGCGCCGCATTCCTTGGCCGCATCGAGGATGTTGTTTGGCGCGTTGCCCGAAAGCACCTCGGTATCGACATTGACGCCACGCGCGGCGCTGGCCAGGGATTCGAGCTTGCGCAATGCCTCGGTGCGCCGTGCGGCGAGCTTCTCGCGCGGGATGGAGGCGGCGACATAGCCGGGGATTTCCTCCATCACATGCAGCAGCGTGATCTTGCCGCCATCCGAGAGCAGCTTCTTTGCCTTCTCCATCAGCCCCCGGCCGACCCCTTCGCCGCCCAGCGCTACGGGCACGAGAATCGATTTGTACATGCGCTTGTCTCCCTTGTTGCTCGGGGGCCGATGCCCGGCCCGAATCCGGGCATCTTCCCGACTTGGGGTGGCGGCGTCAAACAAACTCGCATGCGCCGGGGGCGCGGGCGGGCCGCTCAGTCGCGCAGGATGTCGCGCCCGGCGTAATGGGCGGCCTCGCCCAGCGCCTCCTCGATGCGGATGAGCTGGTTGTACTTGGCCAGCCGGTCGGAGCGCGCGAGGCTGCCGGTCTTGATCTGACCGCAATTCGTGGCCACGGCCAGATCGGCGATGGTGGCGTCCTCGGTCTCGCCCGAGCGGTGGCTCATCACGCAGGTGAAGCGCGCGCGATGCGCCATATCCACCGCCGCGAGCGTCTCGGTCAGCGTGCCGATCTGGTTGACCTTGACCAGCAGCGAGTTGCCGCAGCGCCGCTTGATCCCGTCTGAGAGCCGCACCGGGTTGGTGACGAACAGATCGTCGCCAACGAGCTGCACCTTGTCGCCCAGAGCCGCCGTCAGCGCCGCCCAGCCGTCCCAGTCATCCTCGGCGCAGCCATCCTCTACCGAGATGATGGGGTAATCAGACACCAGTGCTGCGAGATAGGCGACATTCTCCTTGGGTGTGAGGGATTTTCCTTCTCCCTCAAGATCGTAGCGGCCATTTCTGAAATATTCGGTGGCCGCACAGTCGAGGGCGAGCACGATGTCACGGCCCGGACGGTAACCGGCGATCTCGATGGATTTCAATATGAAATCAAGAGCATCGCGCGTAGAATTGAGATTTGGTGCGAAGCCGCCCTCGTCACCCACGCTGGTGGAGAGCCCGGCCGCGGCGAGTTCCTTCTTGAGCGTGTGAAAGACCTCCGCGCCCATGCGCACGGCCTCGGCAATCGAGTCCGCCGCGACCGGCATGATCATGAATTCCTGGATATCGATCGGGTTGTCGGCATGTTCGCCGCCATTGATGATGTTCATCATCGGCACCGGCAGCACCCGCGCCGAGGTGCCGCCAACATAGCGATAGAGGGGCTGGCGCGTGGCCTCGGCTGCGGCCTTGGCCGCAGCGAGCGAGACGCCCAGGATCGCGTTGGCGCCGAGCCGGCTCTTGTTGGGCGTGCCGTCGAGTTCAATGAGCGCCTCGTCGAGGGCGACCTGCTCGGTCACATCCGCGCCCAGAAGCGCCTCGGCGATCTCGCCATTGACCGCCGCCACGGCCTCCAGAACCCCCTTGCCGCCATAGCGTCCGGCATCGCCGTCGCGGCGCTCCACGGCCTCATGCGCGCCGGTGGAGGCGCCCGAGGGCACCGCGGCGCGGCCCATGCTGCCATCCTCGAGCGTGACGTCCACCTCGACGGTGGGGTTGCCGCGGCTGTCGAGAATCTCGCGCGCGTGCAGATCGATGATCAGGCTCATCCCTCATGTTCCTTTCCTTTGAGCGGAACTCCGTAGAGCTCCAGCCGATGCCCCCGGAGCCGGTAGCCCAGCTTGGCGGCGATGCGTTCCTGCAAGGCCTCGATATCGGGGTCGACGAATTCGATGACCGCCCCGGAGTGCAGGTCGATCAGGTGGTCGTGGTGTTCGCGCTCGGCATCCTCGTAACGTGCGCGCCCGTCGCCGAATTCGTGCTTCTCCAGAATTCCCGACTCCTCGAACAGCTTGACCGTGCGATAGACCGTGGCGATGGAGATGCGCGGGTCGATCTCGGCCGCGCGGGTGTGCAACTCCTCGACATCGGGGTGGTCGCAGGCGGCCTCGATCACGCGCGCGATCGTGCGGCGCTGCTCGGTCATGCGCAGGCCCTTGGCTTCGCAGCGTGCGAGTATCGTGTTGGTCATCGCATGGCCCCGGGTTTCACTGCGCCGGGGTTTAAGGGATTCGCCGCGCCGTATCCACAGCTTTCACCGCATGGCCGGCCGCTTGACAATCCCCGCGCCAGCCCCGACGACCACATGCGGGGCAGGACAGGCGGAGGACCCTTGATGGAGCGCAAGGCAGGGCTGGATGCCTTCGGCACGGGTGCGCTGCTGTTCATGGCGGTGCTGCTGGGCTTCAACAATGTCGTCATCAAGTTCGTCAACGAGGGCATGCAGCCGGTGTTCTTCGCCGCCCTGCGTTCGGCGGGGGCGGTGATCTGCATCGGGCTGTGGATGCATCTGCGCGGCATCCCGCCGCGCATCGCGCCCGGCACGCTTCCGGGCGGGCTGCTGATCGGGCTGTTCTTCGCTGCCGAGTTCCTGCTGCTGTTCATCGCGCTCGATCTGACGACGGCGGTGCGGGTCTCGGTGATCTTCTATTCCATGCCCGTGTGGCTGGCGCTGGGGGCGCATTTCCTGATCCCCGGCGAGCGGCTGACGATCCGGCGCTCGGGCGGGTTGGCGCTGGCGTTCGTGGGCGTCGCCTGGGCGATGGGCGATCAGGGTACCGTGCCCGAGGACGCGACGGCGAGCCTGATCGGCGATATCTGCGCGCTTTTCGCGGCGGTGTTCTGGGCCGGCATCGTGCTGACCGCACGCACCAGCGCGCTGCGCCGCACCACGCCGGAGATACAGATCTTCTGGCAGGTCCTTGTTTCCACGCCGCTGCTGTTGCTGGCCGCGCCCTTCTATGGCGGGCCGTTCCTGCGCGATCCCGAGCCGATCCACTGGGCGGGTTTTGCGTTCCAGACGGTTGGTGTGGCCTCGGCTGGGTTCATCTTCTGGTTCTGGCTGCTCGCGCGCTACCCGTCATGGGTGGTGGCGAGCTTCAGCTTCCTCACCCCGGTGATCGCGGTGCTGATGGGGTGGCTGCTGCTGGGCGAGCCTGTGGGCCTGTCGATCTTCGGCGCGCTGGCGCTGGTGATCGGGGGGATCGTGTTGATCAACCGGCGCGCGCCGACGCGCTGACGCGCAGCCTCATGTCCCGCAGAAGGTCCGGCGCACCACTTCCTGCGGGCGCGGCGCGGCGAGCAGATCGGCGGCTTCCGGCTGGGCGTCATAGGGGCGTGCCAGCACCTCGCAGAGCCGGTGGAAGGGCGCGAAATCGCCCGCGAGCGCGGCCTGGATTGCCTCCTCGACGCGGTGATTGCGCGGGATGAAGGCGGGGTTGGACGCGCGCAGGGCGGCAGTAACCTCGGCGTCGGGGCGTCCCTCACTCGCCAGCCTTGTGCGCCATTGCGCCGCCCAGGCATCGAAGGCCTCGGGCTCGGCGAATTCGGC
>PWLT01000207.1 GCA_003558415.1 Hyphomicrobiales bacterium | reverse complement strand
CTCCTCGGTCACATCGGTCTTGACGTAAAGCAGCGCGAGTTCCTGCTCGACGCGGCCGGGATCGGCAGCCGATGCGCCCTCCATGATCGCCGCGAGGCCCTCGGAAAGCTTCGTCGCCATCGCGTCACGGCGCTCCCCGGCGCGCGAAGCGGCGTCCTCGGTGAGCGTGGCCACCTGATCGAGCTGTGCGCCGATCACCCGCGCCAGCGCCGCGCCTTCCTCGGCGCGCATGTGCTCGAAGGCCTCGATCACGGCGGGAAAATCGGCCAGCAGCGCCTCGCGCAGCGCGGTAGTGTCCGCCTCGACGCTCGTGCCGGGCTCCAGCACCCCGCGCAGGGCCAGCAGATCGGCGCCGCGGCTATGGGCCAGGGTCACGCCCGTGGCCTCGGCCTCGGCCTCCACCTTGCGCAGCGCGGCGAGCACCGCCTGCAGCGTCGCCTCATCGAGCCGCAGCGCCGCGCCGTCATCCTCGCGGGTGACGCGCAGCGTCAGCGTGATTGCACCGCGCTGCACGCGGCGCGACAACTCGGCGCGCAGCTGCGGCTCCAGCCCCTCGATCCAGTCGGGCAGCCGCATCCGCAGGTCGAGCCCGCGCGCATTCACGCCGCGCAGCTCCCAGCTCCAGCTCGCACCCGCCGCGTCGCCGCGGTGCGCGGCATAGCCTGTCATCGAATTAACCATTCGCTGCGAAATCCCCCCGGAATTGCCGAAAACCCGCTATATTAACCCCCGGGTAATACCCGTGCACATACCGTTAAGCCACAGACGGATATCAGGGCGCGGGCGCCGCGACAATCGGCCGGGGCGGCGCGCGCTGTGCGTGGGGTGAAGGGATTTGCGGCCGCAGGGGGAGGCGACAGGGCCATGCGACATGACGACCGGCATGGGGGCGGCGGGGACGGCCTGCGCGCGATCGGCCTTGCGGCGCGGCGCAGCTTCACGACGCTGCGGACCCTGCGCGCCTATTGGGAGGCGCTGCGCGACGGGCGCGACATGCCCGCGCGCTCCGAGATCGATCCGCGCGGCATAGAGAACGCGCTGAGCGAGAGCTTCATCGCCGAGCGCATCGCGCCGGGCGTGCTGCGCATCCGCATCGGCGGGCAGGTGCTGCGCGATTTCATGGGCATGGAGGTTGCGGGCATGCCATTGACCGCACTGGTCGAGCCCGACGCGCGCGAGCCTTTCGCCATCCAGTGCGAGCGCGTGTTCGCCGGGCCCGCGATCGCGGAGTTCTCCCTCCACGCATCGCCGGGGTTCGGGCGCCCGGCGCTTGAGGGGCAGATGCTGCTGCTGCCGCTGCGCGGCAGCGACGGGGGCGTGAACCGGGTGCTGGGCGGGTTCGCGCTCTCGGGCAGGATCGGGCGGACGCCCCGCCGGGTCAGCCCGGCGCAGATCCGCCTCACGCCCATCGCCGCATCCGCACCGGACCCGCAGCAACCGCAGGACACAGAGGCCGCGCATGGCTTCGCCGAGACCCCGGCGGGGTTCGCCCCGGCCCCGGAGCGCCCGGCGCAGCAGCGCGCACCCCATCTGCGGCTGGTCAAGAATGACTGACGCGCCGGCTCCGGGTGGCGGCAAATCCGGTGTGTTGCGGTCCATATGAAAATCGGCCCCCCGTCGCGCCTCCAACCGGAATGAATTCGGAGGACCGCGACACGCGCGAGAGCATGCCCGCGTTTGATCGATCTCACCCCGCCCGGGCCGCTTGCGGCCCGGGCATGCGCCCGCCCGCCCCCAGGCGGGCGCATCCGCGCCCACCTCGGGCGGCCGCATGCCCTCTGGTCGGAGCTGGATGAGTCCAATTCAATGCAATACATTATAGGGGATGGCGACGAACCGGATTCACCGGCGCGGTGACGCGAGCTGCCGGGACGCGCCGCCGCATCACCCTGCCTGTGTCGCGCTCAGCCCCGCCCGGGTACCTTCTGCAGCAGCGGCATCAGATCGGCCATGTCGGGCCCCTGCCCCTGCCCGGTCAGCGCCTTGCGCAGTGGCATGAAAAGCCCCTTGCCCTTGCGACCCGTCGCCTCCCTCACGCGCGTGGTCCAGTCCGACCAGCTCGATTCGTCATAGGGCGGGTCAGGCAGTAGCGCGAGCGCGGTTTCCACGAACTCCGCATCCTCCTCGGCGATCTCGGGCTCGGCCCCCTCGGTGCACAGCTTCCACCAGCCCTTGAGATCCTCGAGCACGGTGATGTTCTCACGCGCCACGCGCCAGAAGCGTTCGGCCTGCGCCTCGGGCACGCCCAGCGCGAGGATGCGCCCGCGCACCGCCTCGAAGGGCAGGCTCTGCACATAAGCACGGGTCAGCGGGAAGAGGTCGTTCTCGTCGAACTTGGTCGGCGCGGCGCCGAAGCTGGAAAGATCGAAGCTCTCGGCCAGCGCATCGGGCGAGTCGTGCAACTCCACCGGCTGGCTCGATCCCAGCCGCGCCAGCAGCGACAGCAGCGCCGCCGGTTCCACGCCCCGCGCGCGCAGATCGCGCAGCGCCAGCGTGCCCAGCCGCTTGGACAGCCCCTCGCCCTGCGGCCCGGTCAGCAGGCTGTGATGGGCAAAGCGCGGGGCCGTCCCGCCAAGCGCCTGGATGATCTGGATCTGTGTGGCGGTATTGGTCACATGGTCCGAGCCGCGCACCACATCCGTCACACCCATTTCCACATCATCGACCACCGAGGCCAGCGTGTAGAGCACCTGCCCATCGCCGCGGATCAGCACCGGGTCGGAGACGCTGGCCGCGTCGAGCGACAGATCGCCGAGGATGCCGTCCACCCACTCGATGCGCTCATGATCGAGCCTGAAGCGCCAGTGACCGGCGCCGCGCTCGGTGCGCAGTCGCTCAATCTCCGCGCTGTCCAGATTCAGGGCCGAGCGGTCATAGACCGGCGGGCGGCCCATGTTGAGCTGCTTGCGCCGCTTGAGCTCCAGTTCCTCGGGCGTCTCGAAGCACTCATAGAGCCGCCCCTGGGCGCGCAACCGGTCGGCGGCCTCGGCGTAGCGATCCAGCCGCTTTGACTGGCGCTCCTCGCGATCCCATGTCAGCCCCAGCCATTCGAGATCCTCGCGGATCGCATCGGCGTATTCCTCTCGGGAGCGCTCCGGATCCGTGTCGTCGAGGCGCAGGATGAAGCTGCCGCCGGCCTTGCGCGCGATCATGTAGTTGAACAGCGCCGTGCGCAGATTGCCGACATGCAGATAGCCGGTCGGCGACGGGGCAAAGCGGGTAACGGTCATCGGCGGCCTCCTGTTGGCGATGTCCTCTTTCACAGGGCGGCGGTTTTGTCCATATCGGGCGCGGGAGGTGCATGATGGCGCAGGACTGGGCGGGCCGCGCGGCCCCGACGCTGGAGTAATTCGAGGCGCTGGCCCGCGAGGCGGTGGCGGCGCTGCCCGAGCCGTTCCGCGAGGCCGCCGCCGGGGTGGCCGTGCGGGTGGAGGATTTCGCCTCGGACGAGATGCTCGACGAGATGGGAATCAACGACCCCTTCGAGCTGACCGGCCTTTATGAGGGCATCCCGCTCACGCAGAAATCGGTAATGGACCAACCCCAGCAGCCCGACACGATCTGGCTGTTCCGCCGCCCGATCCTTGATGAGTGGTCCGGGCGCGGCGACGTGGCGCTTGGCGAGATCATCACCCATGTCTATGTGCAAGAACTGGCGCATCATCTGGGCTGGTCGGATGATGATATCGCCACCGTCGATCGCTGGTGGGAGTGAGCGCGACCCATGAAAAACCCCCAAAGCCGCAGGGCTTCGGGGGTGTTGTTTGTGGTCGCGCCGCAGGGTGGCCTGTTCAGGCCGCCAGACGCTGTGACTGCTGGAGCCCTCGCGCATGCGCCACGAGGCGCTGCGCCTGATGGCGGATTGCGCATTTCTGAGCCTCGGTAAACTCCTGCCCGGCGTCATGGCTGTAGCCATAGGGGTTGCCGCCCGACTCGAAGATCGACTGATCCGTGTATCCCGGCGCCACGATCACCGCACCCCAATGCATGAAGGTGGTGTAGAGCCCCAGCAACGTCGATTCCTGCCCGCCATGCGCATTCTGCGCCGAGGTCATGGCGCTGACCGCCTTGTCGGCGAGCTTGCCACCCGACCACTGCCCACCCAGCGTATCGATGAATGCGCGAAGCTGGCTGGCCACGGTGCCGAAGCGCGTGGGCGCAGAGAACAGATAGGCATCGGCCCATTCCATGTCCTGCGGCTTTGCCTCGGGGATGTCGGAGGTTTTCTCGGCCTGGGCCATCCAGGCGTCCTGCCCTGCGACGATCTCCTTTGGCGCGGTTTCCGGCACGCGCAGGAGGCGGACCTCGGCGCCCGCGGCGCGCGCGGCCTCGGCGGCGATTTCGGCCATCTGGTGATTGGTGCCGTAGGTGGAATAATAGACGATCGCGAGATTGACGGACATGTTCTGCTCCTTGTGTCTGCTGCCTGACACCTAGGCTGCTGCACTGCGGCACACCATTCCCCGCCTGCGCATGAGAGATGTGCGCAGGCGCACACCGGATTGCCGCACACCCTTTCAATTGCGCCCGGAGCGCGGTGCTGTCACTGTGCCGCGATGCTGTGCGGAGT
>PWLT01000013.1 GCA_003558415.1 Hyphomicrobiales bacterium | reverse complement strand
GCGTGCGCTGGCGCTCAAGCTCGCCGCGCGCCGCGTCCAGATCGTCGAGCTGTGCGATGGCGGCCTCGGCCAGCTCCTGCTCGGCCTCCTCCTTGCGCCGCGCCAGCTCGCCGATGCGCGTGGCGGCGGTCTCGCGGCGGTGGCGCCAGCCGCTGAGCTCCTGGGTGATCTTCTGCGCGCGGCTGATGCGCGCCTCGCCTTCGCGGCGCAGCCCGTCATGTGCGGCCCGGCAGGTCATCATCGTCGTGCGCGCCTGCTCGAGCTGCGTGCGCTGGCGCTCAAGCTCGCCGCGCGCCGCGTCCAGATCGTCGAGCTGTGCGATGGCGGCCTCGGCCTGCTCGCAACGTTCGCCGGCCGCGCGCGCCTGTTCGCGGTGGCGCTCCAGCGCCGCGCGTGCCTGTTCCAGGGCCGAGGCGGCGCGATCCCGGTCGGATTCGGCGCGCGAGAGCGCGCGCCCGGCCTCGATCACCTGGCGGTCGGCCTGTTTGCGCGCCTCGCGCGCCATCTGCTCGGCCCCGGTCAGTTCGCTCAAGCGTTCGCTAAGCGTCTCGTGGGCGCGGCGCGCACCCTCGGCGCGCGCCCTTGCATCCTCAAGATCGCGCTTGAGTTCGACCAGGCGGTTGAGCTGTTGCAGCCGCAGGGCCGCGGCACTGGGCAGATCATCGGCGGCGGCGCGAAAGCCGTCCCAGCGCCACAGATCCCCCTCGCGGCTGACCAGCCGCTGCCCGGGGCGCAGGGCCGCCTGCATGGCCGCACCCGCTTCGCGGGACACCAGCCCGATCTGGCTCAGCCGTCGCGCCAGCGCCTTGGGGGCTTCGATATACAGGGCGATCGGCTCCGCCCCGTCCGGCAAATCCGCCGTCGCCTCATAGGGGGGCAGCGTCACCCAGCCCGAGGCATCCTGCGCGTCGATCTCGGGCGCGCGCAGATCATCGGCGAGGGCCGCGCCGATCGCCGCCTCATAACCGCGTTCCACGCGCAGCCGGTCGAGCAGCTGATCCCCGGCGCTGGCCTCGCGCGCGACCAGCTTCGCAAGGGCCGCCACTTCGGCCTCCAGGGCGCCGGCCTCGCCCTCGGCGGCGGCGCGTGCAGCGCGCGCTTCGCTCTCGCGGGTCTGGACCTCTGCACGCGCCGATTCCGCCTCGCCTAGCGTGGTTTCCGCAGCCTCGGCCGTGGCGGTGGCTGTGGCCTGTGCGACGCCGGCTTCCCCGGCCTCCGCTTCGGCGCGGGCGAGCGCGGCCTGCGCGGCTTCGGCCTCGGTTTCGGCGCGGGCCATCTCGCGCGCGGCGGCCTCTGCCTCGGCCCGGGCGTCGTCGCGCATCCGGCTGGCCGATTGATGCCGCGCGGCAAGCCGGGCGACATCCTCGTTGTGCTGATCCAGCTCCGCCTCGCGCCGTGCCAGTTCGGCGGCGGCGAGGCGCGCGGCCTCGGCGGCCTCCTCAAGCCGCGCGTCATGCCCCTGCGCGGCCTGTTCGAGCTGCTCGGATTCCCATACCAGCCGCTCGATCGTCTCGTCGGCATCGCCGCTCAGCCCGGATTCGCGGTCGAGGTCGTGGCCGAGCTGCTTGATGCGCGCCTCCAGTGTGCGGATCGCCTCGCGCGCGCGGGTCTCCTCGCCGTCGAGCGTGTCGCGCTCGACCTGCGCGCGCTGGAGCACCGCAGCAGCGATTCCATCCTCTTCCCGCAGCGGCGGCAGGGCCTGCTCGGCGGCCTCGCGGGCCTTCGCGGCCTCGCGCGCGGCGCTCTCGGCCCGGGCGGCCTCGGTCGTGCACTCGCGCAAGGCTGCTTCGGCACCCGCGCGCGCGCTGTCGGCCTGCTGCCAGCGCCGCCAGACCAGAATCCCCTCGGCCCGGCGCAGGGCGGCGCCGATCTCGCGGTAGCGTGCTGCCTGCTTGGCCTGCCGGGCAAGCGCCGCGAGCTGTGCGGCGAGCTGTTCGATCACGTCATCGACGCGGGCGAGGTTCTGTTCGGTCGCATTGAGGCGCAGTTCGGCCTCGTGGCGGCGCTGATAGAGCCCCGAGATGCCGGCTGCCTCCTCCAGCACGCGCCGCCGCGCGCGCGGTTTGGCGTTGATCAGCTCCGAGATCTGGCCCTGACGCACCAGCGCCGGGGAATGCGCGCCCGTGGAGGCATCGGCAAACAGCATCTGCACATCGCGCGCGCGCACATCCTTGCCGCCCAGTTTGTAGGCCGAGCCCGCATCGCGCGTGATTCGGCGCACGATCTCCAGCGTGTCGGAATCGTTGAACCCCGCCGGCGCCAGCCGCTCGGAGTTGTCGAGCACCAGCGCCACCTCGGCGAAATTTCGTGCCGCGCGCGAGGCCGAGCCGGCAAAGATCACGTCCTCCATGCCGCCGCCGCGCATCGCGGTGGGGCGGTTTTCACCCATCACCCAGCGCAGGGCTTCCAGAAGGTTGGACTTGCCGCAGCCATTGGGGCCGACCACCCCGGTCAGCCCCTCTCGGATCACCAGATCGGTGGGGTCGACGAAGCTCTTGAAGCCGTTAAGTCGCAGCCGGGAAAAGCGCAAGGGCCGGGTCCGCCGTATGAGTGCCGGCCCCGATCCTGCGGTTGAGGCGCGGTTCTGTCAAGCGCGTTGGGTCACGATATCGCGGGCATGGCGGGGATATCCACAAGATATCGCGTCCGAGGCCCCGCAACGCGCGGCGCAGATCCCGCCGTCAATGCGCGTGTTCCTGTGGGTCGCCCTGTGCATTGCGTGGGCGGAACTCGACGCAGAGCGCCTCCATGTCGCAAACCCTCAATGTCTCGGCGGCGCAGCGGCAGAAGGAGGAGCGGTCCGCACCCGAGTCGCAATGGGCGCAATCGGCGCAGGTACCGAAAGCGTTGCTTTCGCGGATCACGGCCAGATCGCCGGCGATTGTCTGAAGCGCGCCGAGCAGTTGGCCGCGCTCGTTCTCGGGCAGTTGTTCCAACCGCTCGGACAGCGCGCGCAGCGGATCGTCCGCAAGGGCCTCGCGCCCGGCTTCGGTGAGGTCGTAACGCACGGATCGCCCGTCGGACTCGCTGCGGTGGCGTTCCAGCAGCCCCAGCTCCACCAGCGATTTCACCGTCTGCGAAGCGGTCCCGCGTGTGGTGGCATGGAACGCCGAAAAGGCAGAGGGTGTGCGCGACAGCCGGTTGGCGCGCGCAAAGAAGCGCAGCGCCGACCATTGCGCCGTGGTCAGCCTGTGGTCGCCCCCGCTCTGCGCCAGCCGCGCAAGGTGGACGATGATTTCCGCGCCGATATCTGCCGATGCCGTCATGCCCGGCAATTAGTGCGCGGCTGCCGAGTTGACAAGCGTGGCCCAAGAAAGTAATAGCGAAACGACACTATCCATCTGGAAGGGCGCTCCATGCAGGAGTTTCAGGACAGCACCCGGCGCTACATCCGCAACACCATGGCCAAGGAGATGCTGGATGCCGAAACCGAGCATGCGCTTGCCTTGGCCTGGCGCGACGACCGCGACGAGGCAGCGCTGCACCGGCTGATCGCGGCCTATGGGCGGCTGGCCGTGTCGATGGCGGGGCGGTTTCGCCGGCACGCGATTCCCTATGAGGACCTCGTGCAGCAGGCCAATCTCGGGCTGATGCGCGCGGCCGAGAAATACGACCCCGACAATGGCGCGCGCTTTTCCACCTATGCGCGCTGGTGGATCAAGGCCTCGATGCAGGATTACGTGATGCGCAACATTTCGGTGGTGCGCACCGCAACCAGCGCCGCGCAGAAGAAGCTGTTCTTCAACCTGCGGCGTGTTCAGGCGGAGCTGGAGCGCGAATCGGCGAACCGCTCCGAGGCGATGACCCATGAGGAGATGAGCGCCAGCGTGGCAAGGGAACTCGACGTGCCCCGCGCCGATGCCGATGTCATGATCGGGCGGCTTTCCGGCCCTGACCTGTCGCTCAACGCGCCGCAAAGCGACGGTGCCGAATCCCGCGAATGGGTCGAGCTGCTGGCCGATGATGCCGCGCCCACCGAGGACCGCGTTCTTGGCGGGATGGAAAGCGCCCGCCGCCGGGCGGCGCTGGCCCGGGCGCTGATGACGCTGCCCGAGCGCGAGCGCCGCATCCTGGTCGAGCGCCATCTGAGCGATGATCCCAGCACCCTGACCCGGCTGGGCGAGGCGCTGGGCATATCGAAGGAGCGTGTGCGCCAACTCGAGGAGCGCGCGCTCGCGCGGATGCGCAAATCGGTCACCGAAGCCGGCGTTACGACCTCGCGCGCCGCCTGACCCCCCGACAAACTGCACGGGCCGCTTGCGCGGTCACTGCGCCTGCCGAACGGCCGCGGCTCGGTCGCCCGTTACCGGGATTCTTGCGAATGACTTGCAACTATGGCCGCGGCCTCTATGCTGCGCGCAGAAGTTGCGAGTGAGTCGCAGAAATCGGCCCGCCACGGCGGGCCCTGGCGTCGGGAGACGAAGATGAACCACGGTTTCGACAAGCTGGCGGGGATCGCCGCCGCCTTCGGCATCGCGCTGGGGGGCGTGGCGGGGGCGGGTTCGGCCATGGCGGATGGGGGTGAGCCTCCACGGGTGGTCGCCACGATCGGAATGATCGCCGATGTCGCGGC
>PWLT01000373.1 GCA_003558415.1 Hyphomicrobiales bacterium | reverse complement strand
CGCGCCGGGGATCCTGTGGGTGGGGGCGCTGCTGGCCTGCCTGCTCTCGCTCGATCGCATCTTCGCGCTGGATTTCGAGGATGGCTCGCTCGATCTGCTGGCCACGGCGCCGATCCCGATGGAGGCGGTGGTGACGGTCAAGGCGCTGGCGCACTGGGTCACGACGGGGCTGCCACTCACGCTGATGGCGCCGGTTCTGGGCGTGCTGCTGAGCCTTCCCGCCCCGGCCTATGGCTGGCTGGTGCTTTCGCTCGCGCTGGGCACGCCGGCACTCTCCGTGATCGGCGCTTTCGGGGCGGCGCTCACCGTGGGGTTGCGCCGCGGCGGGCTGCTTCTGTCGTTGCTGGTACTGCCGCTTTACGTGCCCACGCTGATCTTCGGCGCCGAGGTTGTGCGCCGCGGCGGCGAGGGGCTGGCCGTGGCGACGCCGCTGGCGCTGCTGGCGGGCATCACACTGGGGGCGCTGGCGCTCTTGCCCTTTGCCTCGGCTGCGGCGATCCGTATCAATCTGCGCTGAGAGGTTCACGCCGCCGTGCATTGAGCGCTGCGCGGCCAGAAGCTAGGAAACGGTCATCATGTCGCTGTGGGAATACGCCAATCCTAAGAAATTCATGGACACCACCGCCCGGCTGATGCCCTGGCTGGTGGGGCTGGCGGCGGTGTCGGTCGCGGTGGGGCTGATATGGGGCTTTTTCTTCACGCCCGACGATTTCCGGCAGGGATCGACGGTCAAGATCGTGTTCCTGCATGTGCCGGCCGCGATGATGGCGATCAATATCTGGGTGATGATGCTGGTGGCCTCGCTGATCTGGCTCATCCGCCGCCATCATGTCAGCGCGCTTGCCGCCAAGGCCGCCGCACCCATCGGGCTGGCGATGACGGTGATCGGGCTGATCACCGGCGCCATCTGGGGCCAGCCGATGTGGGGCACATGGTGGGTGTGGGATCCGCGCCTGACCTCGTTTCTGGTGCTGGGCCTGTTCTATCTGGGCTATATCGCGCTGTGGCAGGCGATCGAGGATCCCGACACCGCCGCCGATCTGACCGCGGTGCTGTGCCTCGTCGGCTCGGTCTTTGCGCTGCTGTCACGCTATGCGGTGTTTTTCTGGAGCCAGGGGCTGCATCAGGGGCCGTCGCTGTCGCTCCAGCCGGGTGAACGGATGGACATCACCTTCAGGATGCCGCTCTATGTCTCGATGGTGGCCTTCGGGCTGCTGTTTCTTGCACTTGTGCTGGCGGGCACGCGCACCGAGATCCGGGCGCGGCGGATCAAGGCGCTGATGGCACGGGAGCGGATGGAATGATGCCGGATCTGGGACGTTACGCCGCCGAGGTGCTCAGCGCCTATGCGGTGTCGCTTGTCATTCTCGCGCTGCTGGTGGGCGCGATCTGGTGGCGCGGGGTACGCATACGCCGCCAGCTTGGCGAGATCGAATCGCGCAGGAGAGGAAAAGATGCCTAAGATCCGCCCGCTCATGCTGGCCCCGCCGCTGATCTTCCTGGCGTTCGCAGCGCTGTTTCTGGCCGGCAATTTCCGCGAGGATCGCGATGCCTTGCCATCCACGCTTATCGGTCGCGCCGCGCCGGCGATGGAGCTGGGCCAACTCGGGGATTACCAGTCCTTCGACGGCTCCGCGCTCGGGAATGGCGAGGTGAGCCTGGTGAATTTCTGGGCGAGCTGGTGCCCGCCCTGTCGCGCCGAACACCCGATGCTGGAGCATATCGCCTCTCAGGGTATCCCGATCTATGGCGTCAATTCGCGTGACGAGCCGGATAACGCCAAGGCTTTCCTCGATGAGCTGGGCAACCCCTTTGCCGCGATCGGCACAAGCCGCGACGGGCGGGTGAACATCGACTGGGGCGTCTACGGCATGCCCGAGACATTCGTGATCGACGCCGATGGGGTGATCCTCAAGCGCTATGCCGGCGAGATTACGCAAAGCGTATGGGAGAACCGCCTGCGTCCGGTGATCGAGGAGGCCGCCGCGCGCTGATCCTGTCGATTTCGCTATCGCGGGGGCATCGCGGCGTGTCCGCCGTTGGAGCGCATGGCTGCGTAACCGTCGGTCACGCGACGGGGTCATGCAGGGGGCACGAACTCGATCCGGCGCAACCGCTCTAGCTCCGCTGCGGGCTCTCGATATTGCGCGCCAGCCAGTCCTCGAGCCAGTGGATCGAATAGTCGCCGCGCTGGATGTCGGGCTCGGCAAGCAGCGCGTGAAAGAGCGGCACCGTGGTGTCCACCCCGTCCACGATCAGCTCGCCCAGCGCCCGGCGCATGCGCGCGATCGCCTCCTCGCGGTCGCGGCCATGCACGATCAGCTTGCCAATCAGGCTGTCGTAATAGGGCGGGATCATGTAGCCGCCATAGAGCGCCGAATCCATGCGAACGCCGAGCCCGCCAGGGGCATGGAAGGTCTTCACCTTGCCCGGGCAGGGTGCGAAATTCGGCAGGCGTTCGGCGTTGATGCGCGCCTCGATGGCATGACCGCGCAGCGCCAGATCGTCCTGCGCGAAGGACATCGGCAGCCCCGCGGCCACGCGGATCTGCTCGCGCACCAGATCGACCCCGAAGATCGCCTCGGTCACCGGATGCTCGACCTGTAGGCGGGTGTTCATCTCGATGAAGAAGAACTCGCCATCCTCATAGAGGAACTCGATGGTCCCGGCGCCGGAATAGCCGATGCGCGCCACCGCGTCGGCACACAGCGCGCCGATGCGCGCGCGTGTCTCTTCGTCGATGCCGGGGCCGGGGGCTTCCTCGAGGATCTTCTGATGGCGCCGTTGCAGCGAGCAGTCTCGCTCGCCCAGATGCACGGCGCCGCCCTTGCCGTCGCCGAAGACCTGGATCTCGATATGGCGCGGGCGGGCGAGATATTTCTCGATATAGACATCCGGGTTGCCGAAGGCGGAGCGGGCCTCGCTGCGCGCGGTCTGGAAGGCCGCGTCGATCTCGGAGGCGTCGCGGGCGAGCTTCATCCCGCGCCCACCACCGCCTGCGGTGGCCTTGACGATCACCGGATAGCCGATCTCCCCGGCTATGCGCCGCGCTGCCTCCAGATCGGCCACGCCGCCTTCCGAACCGGGCACACAGGGCACGCCGAGCGCGCGCATCGTCTCCTTTGCGGTGATCTTGTCGCCCATCAGGCGGATATGCTCGGCCGAGGGGCCAATGAAGGTCAGCCCGTGATCCTCGACGATCTGCACGAAACTGGCATTCTCGGACAGGAATCCGTAGCCGGGATGGATCGCCTCGGCGCCGGTGATCTCGCAGGCCGAAATGATGGCAGGGACCGAGAGATAGGACTCGGCGGCCGGGGGCGGGCCGATGCACAGTGCTTCATCGGCCATGCGCACATGCATGGCATCCGAGTCGGCCGTGGAGTGCACGGCGACGCTGCGGATGTCCATCTCGCGGCAGGCGCGCACCACGCGCAAGGCGATCTCACCGCGGTTGGCGATCAGGATCTTGGAGAACATCAGGACGCGCGCCTCATTCGATGATCATCAGCGGCGCGCCGAATTCCACCGGCGTCGCGTCTCCGACCAGGATGCGCTTGACCGTTCCCGCACGCGGCGCGGGGATGTGATTCATCGTCTTCATCGCCTCGATGATCAGCAGGGTTTGCCCCTCGCTTACCTGGCTGCCGACGCTGACGAAGGGGTCGGAGCCCGGCTCGGGGGCCAGATAGACCGTTCCCACCATGGGCGAGGTCACCGCGCCGGGATGACGCGCGGGATCGGTCCGTTCATCCTCGGCAGCTTGCGCTTCGGCCGCGGTTGCGGGCGCTGATGTCTGCGCAGCCGGGGCCGGTGGCGACGGTAGCTGCGCCGGGGCCGGGGCGACGGGGGGCGGCGCCTTGGACAGATGCACCTCCAGCGCGTCATCCTTGCCATATTCACGGCTGACGGTGATTTCGGTCAGGGCCTTGCGTTCGAGTATCTCCGCCAGGGCCTCGATGAACGCCACATCCGCCTCGGTCCTGTCCTTGCTCATTCCACCCCCGATACAACTGTCCCGCATGTCCCGCCCCGGTTTGGTCGGGCAGGTGCCCGCTTATACGCGACATGCCCATGGGTGAAAAGCGGCGATCTGGACAGGGTGCGCACGGGAAGGGCGCTTTTCCGAATGCGTGTTTTCTGCAACCCTGCGGCTCGGGGCGCGATGCGCCCGCTCACCCAAGGGGTCGCCATGGCGCGCTTATCGCTCACCGGAAGCCGGATTCGACAGCGCCGCATGCTGCTGGGGCTGCGCCAGGCGGAGCTTGCGCGCCGGCTGCAGGTTTCGGCCTCCTATCTCAACCTGATCGAGCACAACCGCCGGCGGGTGGGCGACGGGCTGCTGGGCCGGATGGCCGGGGCGCTGGGGCTGGGCGAGGAGGCCCTGCGCAATCTCACGCACGGCGGCGTGGTGCGCATCGGCGCGGAAGTAAAGCCGGGCGACATCCTGGTCGGCAAAATCACCCCGAAGAGCGAAACCGAACTGGCCCCCGAGGAACGGCTGCTCCGCGCGATCTTTGGCGAGAAAGCCGCCGATGTGCGCGACACGTCGCTCCGGGTGCCGAGCGGGACGG
>PWLT01000376.1 GCA_003558415.1 Hyphomicrobiales bacterium | reverse complement strand
TTTTCGATGTAATCGGCCACATCGCCACGGTCCCAGTGGGCCAGAGGGTTGATCTTGATGCGCAGGGCATTGTCCTCGGACTCGAAGAAATCGAGATGCGCGCGCGTTGCCCCCTGAAACCGCTTGCGCCCGGTGATCCAGGCGTCAAAGCCCGCAAGCGCGCCCTCCAGCGGCGCGCTCTTGCGCAGCGCGCAGCAGGCGTCCGGGTCGTTCCGATGCAGCAACCCGTCGGGGTCATGCGCGGCAAGAGCCGATTCGTGCGCGCGGATCACCCGCGGGTCGCGCAGCTCCAACCGCTGTGCGAGCGCGCGCTGATAGGCGAGCGTCTCCTCGAACAGCATTCGCGTGTCGATGAAGATCACCGGAGTTGCCGGCGCCATCACCGAGATCATGTGCAGCAGCACCACCGATTCGGCGCCGAAGCTCGACACCAGCGCCACGCGCCCCACCTCGCGGTCGCGCAGCGCGTGTTCGAGCACCGAGACCGCCGCATGGTGGCGATAGCGTGCATTCAGCGCGCCCACCCGCTCGGAGATCGGCGCGAGCCAGTTGTCACGCGGCATGGCGCCGGCCCTCCTTGCCGTAGAGCGCCTCCTTGAACGGTGCCGGGCCGAGCCGGCGATAGGCGTCGAGGAAGCTCTCCTCGCGGCTCTCGCGCTGATCGAGATAGGCCAGGATCAGCCGCTCGACGGCGGGCACGATCTCGTCGTAGGCGAATCCGGGGCCGGCGCGCTCGCCGATGGCCGCGGTCTCGGTGCCATCGCCGCCCAGCGTGATCTGGTAGTTCTCCACCCCCGCGCGGTCGAGCCCGAGGATGCCGATATGGCCGACATGGTGGTGGCCGCAGGCATTGATGCAGCCCGAGATCTTGATCTTGAGCGGGCCGACATCGTGTTCGAGCTTCAAATCCTCGATGCGCGTGGCGATCTGCTGGGCCACGGGGATCGAGCGCGCGGTGGCCAGCGCGCAGTAATCCATGCCCGGGCAGGCGATGATGTCCGAGGCCAGCCCGACATTGGCGGTGGCCAGCCCGGCCTCCCTGAGCGCCGCGTGAACCGCCGGCAGATCACCCTTGTGGACATGCGGCAGGATGACGTTCTGCTCATGGGAGATGCGCAACTCGTCATGGCCGTAGCGCTCGGCCAGATCGGCCATCACCCGCATCTGATCGGCGGTGGCGTCACCCGGCGTGGCGCCATGGGCCTTGAGGCTGATCGTGATGATGGCGTGGTCGGGGTGGCGATGGGCGGCGAGGTTCGTATCCGCCCAGGCGCGGAACACCGGATCCGCCGCGCGGGCGGCCTCGAACGCCTCACTCGGCGCATCGCGCAGGGCGGGCGGGGCGAAGGCCGCCTCGATCTCGCGCAGAAGCGCCTGATCGCCGCCCTGGAACTGTGCGCGGCGGTGCGGGAATTCGGCCTCGACCATCTCGCGGATGGTGTCGATGCCGTTTTCATGCACGGTGATCTTGATGCGCGCCTTGAACTTGTTGTCGCGCCGCCCGAGCGCATTGTAGGTGGCCAGGATCGCCTCGATATAGGGCAGCAGATCCGCGCGCGGCAGGAACGCGCGGATCACCTGGCCCAGCATGGGCGTGCGGCCCAGCCCGCCGCCCACGACTACCTCGAAACCCGGTTCGCCGCCCCGCTCGACCATGCGCAGGCCGATGTCATGGGCGCGGGTGACGGCGCGGTCATTGGGCGAGCCGGTGATGGCGATCTTGAACTTGCGCGGCAGGAACTGGAATTCGGGATGGTCGGTGGACCACTGGCGCAGGAGCTCGGCGATGGGGCGCGGATCGGCGATCTCGTCGGCGCTCGCGCCCGCGAAATGGTCGGCGGTGACGTTGCGGATGGTGTTGCCGCTGGTCTGGATGGCGTGCATTTCCACATCCGCCAGCGCGTCGAGCATGTCGGGCACGTCGTGCAGTTTCGGCCAGTTGTACTGGATGTTCTGGCGCGTGGTGAAATGGCCGTAGCCCTTGTCCCAGCGCTCGGCGATCATCGCGAGCTGGCGCATCTTGCGCGAATCCAGCGTGCCATAGGGGATCGCCACGCGCAGCATGTAGGCATGCAGTTGCAGATAGAGCCCGTTCATCAGGCGCAGCGGCTTGAATTCATCCTCCGTGAGCGCGCCCGCGAGGCGGCGTTCCACCTGCTTGCGGAACTGGGCCACGCGGTTGCGCACGAAGGAGTCGTCGAACTCGGTGTAGCGGTACATGCTCTACCTCCTAGCGGCGGGGCGTGTGGCTTGCGGCCGGAGCCTCCGGCGGGGATATTTACAGCGAAGAAGATGCAGGGGTTTCCTGCTTGCCATGCGGGTAGTTCGAGGGGCCGCGGGTGCGGAAGGCCTCGCGGAAATGCACGGGTTCGGGGCCTCGCGGGCCGGGGCGGGCATCGGCGAGATAGGCGCCCACGACGGTCTGCGGCTGCGACTGGGCAAGGAGCAGCCGGATATCGGCATGGGCCTCGTCCTCGATCAGCTCGGCCTCGAAGTGGTGGCGCGACCAGCGGTCATCCTCGGTGAGGTAGACCACGTCGCCCTCCGCGAGTGCGTTGGCGGTGACGACCTTGGGGGTGAAGCGTCGGCTCATGACAGGGCCTCCTGAATCTCGGGCAGCATGTTGGCGGCAGCGCGCGGGGCGAGGCCGAAAAGGAGCACGGCGGGGCCGGCCAGCCCGTCGAGCGCGCCCGGAAGCTCGGCCAGCCGCGCGGCGACCACCTGCTGGTCGGGGCGCGAGGCGTTCTCGACGATGGTGACCGGTGTGTCGGGCGCGGCGCCATGCATCAGCAGCCGCCCCTGCAGGAAGCGCGCGGCGCGCTTGCCCATGTAGATGGCGGCGACCGCGCCGGGCGCGGCGAGCGCGCGCCAGTCCTGTTCGGCAAAGCCCTTGACGTCATGCCCGGTGAGCAGCCGTACGGAGCCGTTGCGCCCGCGCCGCGTCAGGCTCTGGCCGATGGCAGCCGTGGCGGCGGCGGCCGAGGTGATGCCGGGCACGATGGCCCAGTCGATCCCTGCGGCGTCGAGCGCCTCGGCCTCGTCGTCGAGGCGGCCAAAGACGCCCGGATCGCCCGATTTGAGCCGCACCACATGGGCGCCGGAGCGGGCGTGTTCGATCATCAACGCGTTGATGTCCTGCTGCGGGGTGGAGGGGCCAAAGCCTTCCTTTCCAGCGGCGATCAGCGTGGCCTCGCGCCGGGCGAGCTCCAAGATCTCCGGCGCGATCAACCGGTCGTGGATGACCACATCTGCGGCGTCGAGCAGCCGCCGGGCCTTGAGCGTGAGAAGCTCCGGGTCACCCGGTCCCGCGCCCACCAGATCGACGCGGCCCGGCGCGGGCTCTGCGCCGAGATGGCGCTCAAGCAGCGCCTCGAGCGCGGGGCGCAGCGCGGCCTCGCCGCCCTGCTCATGCGCGCGCGGGCCAGCACTATCGTAGTATTCGGCCCAGAAGTCGCGCCGCGCGCGGCCCGGGGCGAGCCGCTCGGCGGCGCTGCGGAACGCCTTGCCCGCAGTCGCGATCCGCCCCAGCACGGGCGAGAGCTGCGCCTCGAGCCGGGCCTTGATCGCGCGGGCCAGAACCGGCGCGGCGCCCTCGGTGCCGATGGCCACGGTGACCGGGTCGCGATCGACGATGGCGGGCGTGATGAAGGCGCTGTCGGCGAGATTGTCCACGATGTTGACCAGTGCCCCCTCGGCCCGGCCGATCTGCGCGACCTGCGCGTCGCGCACCGCGTCCTCTTCGGCAGCATAGACCAGCGCCGCGCCGCGTGCATCGCCCGCGACGAAGGGTCTGTGCTTGAGGGTGAGGCGGCCTTCCGCGGCCCAGGCGGTGATTTCTTCGGCGGGCGCGGGGCTGTAGACGATCAGCCGCGCCTCGGTCTTCATCAGAAGCCGCAGCTTGGCCAGCGCCGCCGCGCCACCCCCGGCAAGGGCGATCCTGCGGTCGCTGGTGTCGAGAAAGATCGGAAAGTGACGCATGGCTCGATCCTCGTTGCTTGCTCTTGAATATAGGAAATTTTCCCGTCGGAGCGCCAGTGTTCTTGAAAAATAGAAACATATGTTCTACGCGTTAGCACGGTGAAGGCGACACGTTCCATCAGGAAAGGAAGCACCCGATGTCGGTCCGCATTGACGATCTCGACCGGAAAATCCTTGCCGAGCTTCAGGAGGATGCAAGCCAGTCTCTCGACGAGATCGCGCGCAAGGTCGGCTCCTCCAAGACGCCGGTCTGGAACCGGATACGCAAGCTGCGCGAGGGCGGGGTGATCGGGCGGCAGACCGTGCTCCTGGATGCCGAGGCGCTGGGGTTGGAGGCGTGTTTCTTCGTGCTCGTGCGCACATCGGAGCACGAGCCGGAGTGGCAGCGGCGATTCGTGGATGCGGTGCGCGCGCGCCCCGAGGTGCTGGAGGCGCACCGGCTCGCCGGCGAGATCGACTATCTGCTCAAGGTGCGGGTGCCAAATGCGCGCGCCTATGACGCCTTCTACCAGTCGCTCATCGGCGAGGTGAAGATCCACAACGTCACGGCGCTGCTGTGCATGGAGGAGATCAAGGCGACCACGGCGCTGCCCATCTGAGCCC
>PWLT01000040.1 GCA_003558415.1 Hyphomicrobiales bacterium | reverse complement strand
GGGCGCTGCATGAAGACCTGCCCGTGGAACCTTGAGGGGTTGTTTTCCGAAGCGGCCTTCCGCTGGGTGGCGATGAAGGCGCCGGGCACGGCCAAGGCGCTGGCGAAGCTCGACGACAAGATCGGGCGCGGGGACATCAACCCGGTCAAAAAATGGTGGTGGGATATCGAACTCGACCAGAAGGCCGGGCGCTACGTTCAGGCCGGAGCCACCAACGCGCGTGGCCTCAACACCGATATCGACCTGAAATACGAGGATCAGACGCTCGCCGTCTATCCTGCCGACGTGATGCCCGCGCCCTGGCCGGTGGCCCAGCCGCTCGACCGCGAGGAAGGGATCCGGCGCTACCGCTCCCTGCTCACGCCTGAGGAGTATCGCAACAAGCTCGCCCGCGGCGAGGGCGATGACCTGAAAATCACCCCGCGCCACCGGCAGGAGGAGCCGCCCGTCTTCCCCGTGATCCTGTCGCGGCGCGAGGATCTCTCCGACGACGTCGTGCGCTTTGAATTCACCGACCCGCAGGGGCGCGAGCTGCCCGCCTTCGAGCCCGGCGGCCATGTCGATGTGGTCATCGCACCCGAGTATCAGCGCCAGTATTCGCTGGCGGGCGACCCGGCGGACCGGTCGAAATACGTCCTTGGCGTGCTGCGCGAGGCCGATGGGCGCGGCGGCTCGGCCCTGATGCACCGCGCCTTTCGCGAGGGGCGCAAGGTGTTCGTATCCTACCCGCGCAATCACTTCCCGCTCGATGAGGACGCCCCTTATTCCCTGCTCATGGCCGGCGGCATCGGGGTGACGCCGCTGATCACCATGGCGCACCGGCTGCACGCACTGGGGCACGATTTCGATCTGCATTACAGCGCGGCCAGCCGCGAAAGCTGCGGCTTCGCCGGCGAAATCGAGGCTGCCCCCTGGGCCGGGCGCGCGCATTTCCACTTCTCGCGCGAGGGCGGGCGCGTGGATCTCGAGGCCACGATTCCCGACTACCGGGAGGGGATGAAGCTCTACACCTGCGGGTCGGATCGCTACATGGATGCGGTCTTTGCCGCCGCGCAGGCGAAGGGCTGGCCCGAGGAGGCGCTGAGCAAGGAATATTTCTCGGTCCCCGAGCCGCCCGATTACGTCAACCACCCCTTCAAGCTGGAACTGATGCGTTCGGGGCGCAGCATCGAGGTGCCCGCCGACAAATCGGCCACCGATGTGCTGGAAGATGCTGGTATCCCGGTTACCACCAAGTGCTCGGACGGAATCTGCGGGGTCTGTGCGACGGCGCATTCGGGCGAAGCGGATATCGAACACCGCGACTATGTGCTTTCGGCGCGTGAGCGGGAGGAAAGGGTGATCCTGTGCTGCTCGCGCGCGGCCGAACCCGACGGGACGCTTCGCATCGATCTGTGAAGGCGGCGGGAAGGCGCGCGGCGCGGGGATGACCGGGCGCGGATCCGTGCAGAAGGGCAACGCCATCGGGCCGTGTTCGCCCTGTGCGCGCGCCTGTTGCGGGATCCGGCTGGCCTTGCCTTCGGGACGCAGCTAGAAGCGCGGCACAGTCCCTGGAGTGAGACATGGCCCACGTCATCCGCCCGCAGCCCGGAATCCTCGAGATCGAACTCTACAAGGGGGGCGACTCGCATGTCGCCGGGGTGCGCGACGCGATCAAGCTGTCATCCAACGAGAACCCCTACGGCCCCAGCGACCGCGCGGTCGAGGCGTTCCGCCGCGCCGCGCACAGCCTGCATCGCTACCCCTCGAGCGATCACGCGCGGCTGCGCGAGGCCATCGGCGCCACCTTCGACCTCGATCCCGCGCGGATCATCTGCGGGGCAGGCTCGGACGAGATCATTAGCGCGCTGTGCCATGCCTATGCCGGACCGGGCGACGAGGTGGTGCATACCGAACACGGTTTCCTGATGTACCGCATCGCCGCGTACGGGGCAGGGGCCACGCCCGTCGAGGCGCCCGAGCATGAGCGGGCGGTGGATGTCGACGCCATTCTTTCCGCCTGCAATGAGCGCACGCGGCTGGTGTTCCTCGCCAATCCCGCCAATCCGACGGGGACGATGATCAAGCCATCCGAGATCGAGCGGCTGGCCGAACGGATGCCGCCGCAGGCGCTTCTGGTGCTTGACGGGGCCTATGCGGAATTTGCCGAGGGCTATGACGGCGGCGCGGGGCTGGTCGCGGCACGCCAGAACGTGGTGATGACGCGCACCTTCTCGAAGATCTTCGGGCTGGGCGGGCTGCGCGTGGGCTGGGCATTTGGACCCGGCGAGGTGATCGACGTGCTCAACCGGCTGCGCGGGCCGTTCAATCTCTCCACCGCCCAGCAGGAGGCCGCCGAGGCGGCGGTGGGCGATGGCGAGCATCTCGAACGCTGCCGGAGCGAGAATGCGCGCCTGCGCGTCTGGCTTGCGCAGGCGCTCACCGAGATCGGGGTGGCCTGCGACGAGTCGATGGCCAATTTCGTCCTGGCGCGTTTCGAAAGCCCGCAGGAAGCCGCCGCTTGCGATGCGCATCTGCGCGAGCAGGGGCTGATCGTGCGGCGTACCGACAGCTACAAGCTGCCGCACTGCCTGCGTATCACCGTGGGCGACGAACCCTCATGCCGCCGCGTCGCCCATGCCATCGCGCAGTTCAGGGGGCGGCGCTGATGGCGCGGCTCTATGAGCGGGTGGCGCTCATCGGGCTGGGGCTGATCGCCTCGTCGATGGCGCTGGCGATGCGCCGCGAGGGCCTTGCCGGAGAGATCACCGGTACCGCGCGCAGCGCCGAAACCCGCGATGCAGCGCGCGAGCTGGGGCTGTGCGACAGGGTCTGCGACAGCGCCGCAGAGGCGGTCGCGGGTGCCGATCTGGTGGTTCTGTGCGTGCCCGTCGGGGTCATGGGCGATGTGGCGGCCGAGATCGGCCCGCATCTGGTACAGGGCGCCACGCTCAGCGATGTGGGTTCGGTCAAGCAGGCGGTCATCGACACCGTCGCCCCGCATCTGCCCGATCATGTGCAGTTCATCCCCGGTCATCCGCTGGCAGGGACCGAGCATTCCGGCCCCCGGGCCGGTTTCGCCGAGCTGTTCGAAAATCGCTGGTGCCTGCTCGTGCCTCAGCCGGGCAACGATCCTGCGGCGATCGAGCGATTGCGTGCCTTTTGGGAGGCGATGGGCGCGCATGTTGATACAATGGACGCCGCGCATCACGATCTGGTCCTTGCAGTGACCAGTCATGCGCCACACCTGATTGCCTATACGATGGTCGGCGTGGCCGACGATCTGCGCCGCGTCACCGACAGCGAGATCATCAAGTATTCCGCCGCCGGTTTTCGCGACTTCACCCGGATCGCGGCCTCCGACCCGACGATGTGGCGCGATGTGTTCCTGACCAACCGCGATGCGACGCTTGAGATCCTCGGGCGCTTCACCGAGGAGCTCTTCGCGCTTCAGCGCGCCATCCGCACGGGAGACGGCGAGCATCTGCACGCCTATTTCACCCGGACACGCGCAATCCGGCGTGGTATCATCGAAGCTGGCCAGGATACCGACGCGCCGGATTTCGGACGCATGAAGGCGAGGAAATGATAGGAAAAGCGACGACAATCATTGCATTGGGCGTCCTGCTTGCCGCGCCCGCGCTGGCGCACGCGCCGGCCGCCTCGCTCTTCCCCGAAAGCCGCCCGGCAGGCGGCCAGGGCGCGGCGAGCATGCTCGCTGTCACCACACGGCTGCCACCGATGGGCGGCGCAAGTTCGGTGGAGCATCTGCTCATCCAGGCGATGGCGGTGAGTGGGGCAGTGCCCCCGCGCGCCCTGCTCCGCCCCGAGGACGCATCCGTCATTCCGGCTGTGGCCACGCGCGCCGCCACGGCACCGGCCCTGACGCCGCCGGTCCTGCCAAGAACACCGGCACAGACCGCCGAAGGCGAGGCGGCGCTCGGCGCACCAGCGTCTGTCGTGCCGCCGCCACCGCGTCCCGAAGGACTCGACGCACTTGTTCTGGCCGCCGCTACGGCGCCTGCGGCCGGGCCCACCTTGTCGCCGATGGTGGTCCGGCGCAGCGCGATTCCCCGCAAGCGCCCCGAAACCGGGCGCTTGCGCCACCTTCAGCGTGTCGCCGCGGCCGTGCGTGCGCGCCCCGATCCGGGCCCGATTGCCGGACGCGAAAGCGCTGCGTTGTGCGGGGTCACGGGGATCGAGGGGCGCACGATCCCTCAGGTCACATCCAACATTCAGGCCTGCGGCATCGCCGAGCCGGTGCGCGTGACCGCGGTGGACGGGGTGACGCTCAGCCAGGCGGCGGTGCTGCATTGCGATACCGCGCGGGCGCTCAACAACTGGGTGCGCGATGCGCTGCGCCCGGCGCTGGCATCGGCGGCGACCGCGCCCGCGCAGTTGCGCGTTGCGGCCCACTATTCCTGCCGCACCCGCAACCACAGGCGCGGCGCGCCTGTGTCCGAACATGGCAAGGGCCGCGCGATCGACATCTCCGCGATCCGCCTGACCAGCGGCGAGGCGATCAGCGTGCTCGAGGGATGGCACGACCCGCATCAGGGCCCGATCCTGCGCGCCGCGCATCGCGCCGCCTGCGGCACCTTCACCACCACGCTCGGGCCGGGTTCCGACGGCCATCACGAGG